>CAMYRF010000053.1 GCA_947296775.1 uncultured Mycoplasmatota bacterium | reverse complement strand
GTGCACAGGAACTCTTATTGTTCTTGCTTGGTCAGCGATGGCTCTTGTGATAGCTTGTCTAATCCACCATGTGGCATAAGTTGAAAATTTATATCCTTTGGTTACATCGAATTTTTCTACGGCTTTCATTAATCCAATATTTCCTTCTTGGATTAGGTCTAGGAATAACATTCCTCTACCTACATATCTTTTAGCGATACTAACAACTAGTCTTAGGTTGGCTTCTGCTAGTGTGGCTTTTGCAAGTTCATCGCCTTCGACAATGCGATCTGCTAGTTCTGCTTCTTCTTCGGTTGTAAGTAATTTTATTTGTCCAATTTCTTTTAAATACATTCTTACTGGGTCGTTGATTGTTAAATCTTTAGTTAGGGTTTCGGTATCACTGGCGCTTACGTTGTCGTCATCATCTGGATTTTCTGATACTATTTTAATTCCATTTTCACTTAAGGCGTTATATAAATCATCTAGTGAATCGGCGTCTAGTTCTAGTCCTTTTAATTTGTCGGCTAGTTCTTCATAAGTTATTTGTCCTTTTTTCTTTCCTATTTTGATTAGTTCTTGTTTTCTTTCTTCAAAAGTTTTTATTTCGTTAAACATTATATTACTCTCCTTTTTTTAAATCTATTATTTTTTGTGCGATTTCAGCTTTTTTTAAGGGATCTAGTTCGTCTTTCATTTTGTTTGTTAGTCTATTTATTTCGTTTTTAACGTTATAATCTCTTATTGCTTTTATGTAATCATCAATTTCTTCTATTGAATAGTTTTCGTTTAAATTAGCCTCTTCTACTTTGCTGATAGCGTTTAATACTTCTTCATCACATTCGACTGAATCAATTAAATCAGCTTCTTTAATATATCCTTTATCGGTGTAAAATATTTTTATTTCACGCGCTAACATTCGATATTCTTCGGTTGGCATATATGTTATTTTGGTATTATAAATATTTATGACTTCTGGACTTCTTAGCATGTAGTAGATAAGATTTCTTTGTGCAACCTCATATTTATTTGGTTTATTTTTTATTTTTTCTTTTAGTTTAGGTTTTTGTAGTTTTTGTGTTTCTTTTGGAGTTATTTTATTTCTTATTATACTCTCGTCTAAACCTGTTTCTTCAATTATTTTTTTTATTGTGACTTCTTTTAATATTTCGTCATCTATTTTATTTATTTCTTTAATGGCTTCACTAATGTATTTGGCTTCATCAACGGTATTTGATAAGTTCTTCCCTTTTTTTAAGTATTGTAGTTTGAAATCCATGATGCTCATTGTGTTTTCTATTTTTCTTTCGAATTCTTTACCGTATTTAGTTATATATTCATCAGGGTCCATACCGTCTTCTAGCCTTATTACTTTTGGTGTTACACCTATTTTGATTAATTCATCGGCACAGGCCATTGTAGCTTTTGCGCCTGCTTCGTCTCCATCGAAACATAGAATTACTTCTTTGGCCATTCTTTTGATTAATAAAGCTTGTTCTTTTGTAACTGCAGTTCCCATGGTGGCAATTACGTTTTTGATATTTATGATGTGTGCTCTTATGACGTCCATAAATCCTTCCATTACAATTATTTGATTTTTTTGTCTTGCGGCATCTTTAGCGCGGTGATAGTTATATAGAAGTTGTCCTTTTTTAAATATTTCAGTTTCTCTAGTGTTGAAGTATTTTGAATTGTCTTCTTTATTATATATTCTTCCGCTATAGGCAACAATATTGCCGTTTAAATCATATAATGGAAACATTATACGGTCATAGAATAAATCTAGGTAACCGTAAGCATTTTTATTTACTAATCCGCTTTTCATGATGTCTTTTTCATTGAATTTTTTTAGGAGTATTTTGGAAAGTGTATCTTTGCCGTTTAGGGCTAGTCCAATTTGAAATTCTTTAATTATTTCATCGGTTATACCTCTTTTATATAGATATTGTTTTGCTTCTTTGCCGCCAGTTGTATTTATATTGTTTATATAGAATTTTAAACTTAAGTCATATATTTCATGGAGTTTGTTGTTGTTTTTTGTTTTTGGGATATTTCCAATATTAATGTTGATGTCGCTCATATCGGCGATTTTTTTTACAGCTTCTATGAATGAAATGTTTTCATAGTCCATTATGAATTTGAAAACAGTTCCAGTTGCGCCACACGAGAAACATTTATATATCTTTTTGTCACGATTTACACTCATGCTTGGATTGTTATCATCATGGAATGGACAGATTCCGAAATAATTTCTTCCTTTTGGAGTTAATGAAACATAGTTTGAAATAACGTCGACTATATCTACACTATCTCTTATTTCTTGTATTTGCGTTTGACTTAATAAATTCATTAGGCATCTTACTCCTCTATATATAATATACGGTATTTATACCCTCATTTCCTTTTTTTTTGACAAAAAAATTATATTTTTTGTAAATTTTCATATAATATTGGTAAAAAGAGGTGTTTTTATGGCTTTGAAGTGGATTAAACTAGGCGCGGTGTTTGGAATTTTTCTTTTGTGTTTTCCATTTCATTTTATGTATGAATGGTTTCCTAATGCTTTATTTAGTTTGTTTTTTCCGGTTAATGAAAGTGTTTTTGAACATTTAAAGATGATGTTTACATCTATTATCTTTTATGGAGTGATTGATTATTTATTGCTTAGGTTTTTTCGTCAAAAAAAGGATGATTTTTTAGTTGGTTTGTTTTTGAGCGCTTGTGCGAGCATTCCTATATTTTTGATTATTTATTTACCGTTTTATTATTTAATTGGTGAAAATATGTTTTTAAATTTATCTTGCTTATTTATTACGGTTTTGATTAGTCAGGTTATAAGCTATTTTGTTTTGAAATCACCTAATTTTAATAAACTGAATATGGTTAGTTTGTTTGGGCTAATTCTTGTTTATATTATTTTTGGTTTTCTTACTTATTATCCGCCTATTAATGATTTGTTTTTTGATTTGGTTCATGAAAAATATGGAATAAATACTTATGCGATTTAATAATTTGGATTAGTAGAATTCATGTGTTCTATTCTTCTTTTCATTAGTGTTTGTGTTATTCCTTCTAGTTTGGGTTTATCGGTTACTGATTTGTCTTTTGGATAAATATTTTCATATTCTTTTAAGGTGTGGTAATGCGCTATAGCGTATTTGTATTTTCTTTTTTTGTAAATTTTGATTAAATTTATTGGTGATTTTTGATTTAAGGCTATTATGTTATTTTCCCAAATTGTTAGTATGGCTATATGTGTATTTTCTGACATATTATTTTCGCTCCTTATTTAATCTTTTTAGGATTTTTCTTTTACTTATACCTTTTAGAGTTTTGTTTTCAGTTATTTTATCTTTTTCTGGATTATTTTCTTCATATTTTTTCAATTCGTCGTAATTAAAAATTGCTTCTTTAAATGTTTGTTCTTTTGATATGTTATATTGTTTGTGGGCTTCTATAACGCTGATACCTAGGCCGGCAAGGATAACTAGTCCTGTTATTGCTGGTTGTTTTAATATCACGTTTAATATAGCGAATCCAGCGGTAGTTATGGCTAAATTTCTAGATGTTTTATCTTCTTTTAATTCTTGATTTTGACTGTGAAACTCTAATTCTTTATTAATCCAGGCTTTAATTATTTCGTTATCTTTTTTATTTATTTTATGTATAGCGTATTTTACTTTATCTTTTTGGCTTTGCATGATAATTCCCCTTCCGTTAAAAACCAAGGGATATTTTAACATTTAAGGATTATTATGTCAAATTTTTTGTTACAAAAAAGCCCCTATTTTAGGGGCTAATCTATATAAACGCTAAAAGCATTAGCGGGCTATTGTTTGGATGGCTTTGGTGTTTAGGTTTATTTTTACTGAGCCATCCTTTTGGGTAATTAAAATTTTACTATTTTTAAGATTTTTTAGTGTTTGTTTATGGGGGTGACCATACAAATTATTTTTACCTGCGGAAATTAAGCTTATTTTAGGCCTTATTTTTTTAATAAGCTCAGGAGATGTGCTGGTGTTTGAACCGTGATGGCCTACTTTTAATATATCCACTTGTTTTAAATTATATGTATTTAAAATATATTTTTCTCTTTTCTTTTCTGCATCTCCCATTAATAATATATTCGCTTTACCGATTTTTGTATAAATAATTAAACTATCGTCGTTTTCATTAGATGATTTTTGACTACTTAAAAATTGAAGGTTTGTATTTTTTATTTTAATACTTCCTTCGTTTATGTTTTTGATGTTTATTTTGTGTTTTTTGGCATAAGTTATTATTTGATTTTCTAATTCGTTATTATTTGAACTATTTAGAATTATATTATCTGTTTTGAAGTCTTTTAATAAATTTATAGTCATTCCAACGTGATCAAAATCGCCATGGGTTAAGATTAAATAATCTAATTTATTTATGCCTTCGGATTTTAAATATGGAATTATTTTTGTTTTGGCGATGTTTGGTGTGGTTTTATTTTGGTAATTTATTTGACCTCCAGTATCGATAAGGATATTTCCTTTGTTATTTTCTAATTTGATTAGGAAGGAATCTCCTTGACCAACGTCTATCATTGTTAGAGATGGATCTTTTTCTAGGTAACCTATGTTGGCGTGGATAATAATGGCTACTAATAGGATGATTAACCCTTTTATTTGTTTCTTTTGTAATTTATATAATGTATAAGTTATGGTTAGGTAGTAGATAATTAAAAAAGAGGTGCTTATATGTTTTAAAGTGATGGTTGTATTTATATTGTTAGTGATAAGGGAAAGTGTTTCTAATATTTTTGTTAATTGTAAAAATAATTCATCTAATGGTCTTATGATAAAGGTTATTAGTGAAAGCGGATAGATAATGAATGATACTAGTGGAACAAATATTATATTTATGATTGGTGATAGTAAATTTATTTCATGAAAATTATTTATTTGAATGGGCATGCTTGCAAGAAAAGCAATTAGTGAAATTATGAATGTTTTTGTTGTATAACTTTTTCTATCTCTTATTAATTTATTAAATAGTATTAGATAAAATGTTATTATAAATGAAAATAGAAAGCCGATATTATAAATTATATATGGGTTGTATAGTAAATATACAGAGCATATAAATATTAATATGTAGAGTGTATTTATTTTTAGATTTAAGGCTTTTTTGACGGTTAGTAAAATAAAGGTGATAGTAGCTCTTACGATTGATGGCGAAAAGTTTGTTAAAAACATATAAAATATTAATATCATAATAACTATTAAATAGTTTATTTTTTTGTTTTTGCTGATCTTATTTAAAATAAATAAGAATATGGCAGCTAGTAAAGCGATGTGCATGCCTGAAATAGCTAATAAATGACTGATTCCGTTTGCTTGGTAACTTTCCATAATTTCGCTTTCTATTAGATTTTTATCTCCTAAAATAAAGGTATTTAAGTAATTTTTACTTTTGTATTCATTTATTCTTGTTTGCAGATTTTCTTTTAATTTGTATAAAAATGACTGGTTTTTATTTACTATTTTTATTTTATTTGCTTTAAAGATGTAGTTTATTTTATTACTTAAAAGGTATTTTTGGTAATTAAAAAGATTAAATATAGTGTTTTGGCTTGGTTTTGTTAATGTGCCAGTTGCTTTTATTTTTATCCCTAATTTACAATTAAAGTTTTTTTGGTAATTTATGATTACTTTTTCTTTTCCTTTAATTGTTATTTGATTATAAATTTTTGTTTTTTTGCAATCTATGATAGTTCCTGTTATTTCTTTTTCGGCTTCCTTGTATTTGCTTTCAGGGGGATTATTATAACCTATTAGTGTGTTTATTATGCTTATTATGAAGATTATAATGGTTATTATTTTAAATTGTGATGTTATCTTTGATTTTTTCAAATGCTGCTTCTCCTATTCCACTTACTTTTGTAATATCTTCTATTGTTTTGAATTCTCCTTCTTTTAGCCTATATTCTATAATAGCTTTGGCTTTGCTTTCGCCGATTCCTGGAAGTGTTTGTAATTCTTCTATTGTGGCTTTATTGATTGATATTTTTCCGGTTGATTGTGTTTTTTCTTTAGTTTGTTTTTCTATTAACGGGCTTTCTATTTCGTTTGTAATGCATGCGTCGTTTACGGCCGGACATGTTATTTTTGTTTCGTTATTTTCTTTTAATTTTTTTACTTCGTTTTTGGAATAGACTAATATAACCATTTCGTCTTTTACTTTTTTACTTAAGTTTATTACTGATGTGTCGGCATTTTTTGTAAGACCACCAGCTTTTTCTATTATGTCCATTACTCTACTTTCTTCGGTTACTTCGTATAGTCCTGGATTTTGTATTTCACCTTTGATATCTACTTTTAATAGTTTAGGCTCTGTTTTGATTTCTTCTTTTGTTACTATTTCATCTTGTTCTTCTTCAGTTTCTTGGTTTAATAGCCATAGCATATATAAGTTTAAGGCGATTAGCATTGTTATAATGGCTATTAATGTTATTACTGTTTTATGTTTTTCTTTGAATTTTTTTATATCCATATTTTCCTCCTTTTAGCCCCTTCTATATATAACATACGATATTTGTTAGGTGAATTCCTTGTTAAAAAT
>CAMYRF010000052.1 GCA_947296775.1 uncultured Mycoplasmatota bacterium | reverse complement strand
CTAAGTATCATAAGTGCAGGAATATTACTTAACTTCGCTAACTGGCACGCATTATTCTATGCATTTACAGTAGTGGCATTAATTCTATTCATTTTAGCCGCAACAATTATAGGTAAAACCGAAAAATATGAAAATCCAAAACTTGATATTATTTCAGTAATCCAAATCGGTTTAGCCCTAATAGGATTACTATATGGAATATCAACAATCTTCTCAGGAAATAGAGTAGTTGCTCTAATATCAATCATAATAGGAATTATCTTCCTAGTATTATTTGTTAAAAGACAAAATAAAATTGCTGAACCATTAGTAAATTTAAAACCACTAACAATCAAACTATTTGCAATTGGTGTAAGCTTAAATATGCTTGCAATCATAATGACATTCGCATTAAACATAATCATGCCATTATATATCCAAAATGCACTTGGCGTATCAGCATTTTCAGCATCATTTACATTATTCCCAGCAATCATCTTATCATGCGCAGCCGCAACAATAGCAGGGAAAATATATGATAAAAAAGGCGTTAAAAACTTACTAGCAGTAGGCTTCTTATTAATGTTAATATTTATAATTCTTTTAGGACTAATAAGAAATACAAACTCACTAATTTTAATTGCCGTATTATATATTCCAGTAATATGTGGCTCAATGCTAATTATTGGACCAGTTCAAAGTTTCGCATTATCATTCTTAAATCATAAAGAAAATCCACACGGAGTTACAATGATTAGTACAGGATTCCAAATTGCAGGATGTATCGGTTCTTCAGTATTTACTGGAATTTATTCATTAATGATAGGCGTAGGAGTAAGCCAAGGCTTATCAGAATATAATGGATTATCAACAGCATTCCTAATAACATTATTAGTAGCAGCTTTAGTTGCATTTATAGGCTTTATCATTTCATTATCAGTAAGAAAATATGAAAAATCTAAAACAATAGCTCAGCATGTAACACTAAGAAAAATAATGAAAACAGATGTCTTTACAGTTAAAGACACAGATACCTTATTAACAGTATTAAAAACAATCACAGAGAAAAAAATCAGTGGTGTACCAGTTGTAGACAAAAAAGGTAACCTAATAGGTTTCATTAGTGATGGTGATATCACACGTTATTTAGCAAAATCACATCCATTATTTGTAAACGCATATTCATTTGCTGCCATCAATGAAGAAAATGATTTTGATGAAAAACTAGATAATTTAATGAAAAGCAAAGCAAAAGATGTTGCTAATAAAAAACTTGTTACAATCGATATCAATACAGGAGTAGAAGACGTTTGTAAAATCTTAACAGACAAACATCTTAAAAAAGCTCCGGTAATGGAAAATGGTAAAATGGTAGGAGTAATCAATAGAAGTAATATCACTAAATACGCAATCGATACATATTTATCATTAACAAAATAGGCTATAACAAAGCCTTTTTTTCATATATAAAGCCAAATAACATATTTTTATAGTAGAGGTGGATTATGAAAAAATTATTAGTATTATTAGGCGTTTTACTAATTTTACCATTTACAGTAAAAGCCGAAGAATTAAAATTAGCCGAAAATGCCAAATCAGCAATCATAATAGAAGCAACAACTGGAAAAGTATTATTTGAAAAAAATTCTGACGAAAAATTAGTTCCTGCTAGTATGACAAAAATGATGAGCATGCTTTTAATCATAGAAAATATAGAAAGTGGTGTATTAAAATGGAATCAAAAAATTACTGTCAGTGAAAACGCTTCAAGCATGGGAGGAAGTCAAATATTATTGGAAACAGGCGAAAAAATGACCGTTAAAGATTTATTTAAAGGCGTTGCCATAGCCAGTGGAAACGATGCTGTTGTTGCTCTGGGAGAAGCCATAGCAGGAAGCGAAGAAGGCTTCGTTGATATGATGAATAAAAAAGCTAAAGAATTAAATCTAAAAAATACAAACTTTAAAACTCCGCATGGATTAGATGCTGCTAACCATTATTCAAGTGCAAGAGATATGGCTACTATCGCAAGAGAATTAGTAAAACATGAAAAAGTTTTAGAATTCACATCAGTATATGAAGACTATTTAAGAGAAAATACCGATAAAAAAATATGGCTTGTAAACACCAATAAATTAGTTAGATTTTATGATGGCGTAGACGGCTTAAAAACAGGATATACAAAAGATGCAGGCTACTGCTTAACCGCTACTGCCAAAAAAGATGGAATGAGAATAATAGCCGTTGTTATGGGGGAACCAGATAGTAAAACAAGAAATAAAGAAGTAAGTGAAATGTTAGATTATTCATTCGCCCAGTATAAAATAGAAGATTTATTAAAAAACAAACAATCGTTAGGAAAATATGAAGTAACAAAAGCCAAAGAAAAATATATAGAAGTAATTCCAAAAGAAGAGGCTACAGTATTAAAAAAGAAAAGTGAAAAAGTAGGAAATGCCACCTACGAAGTAAAACTAAAAGATTTAAAAGCTCCCATTAAAAAAGGGGACGTAGTAGGTAAATTAAACATAAAAGAAAATGGAAAACACATTAGAACAATTGATTTAACAATAAAAAATGATCTTAAAAAAGCTAACATAGGAGAACTTTATTTAAGATACTTAAAAGATATTTTAACTGGAGATATCGCAATATAAACAAGCAACGCTTGTTTTTTGTTTTCTATAAATTAACAAAAACTAAAAAAGAGGGAAATTTTATTTATCTAAAAAAATAACAACGAAAGAAGATACTTAGAAGAAAATAACAAACTTGATCAAAAATAATCAAGTTTTTCCTTTGTATAAAACAAAATAGTTGCTCACCACACAACAATTATGTTATTATATAAATAGTTATGGAGGGATACCTTATGGAAAATTTTATACCAGATATCTACCAAAAAAGCATATATACAATTGATTACTCAAAATTATTAAGTAGAGGAATAAAATGTATTTTATTTGATTTGGATAATACACTAGTTCCAGCCAAAACAAATGACTTAACAGAAAAAACAAAAGAACTAATCGTTAGTTTAAAACAAAAAGGATTTAAAGTCGTTATTTTCTCTAATAGTCCTAAAACAAGAGTAAAAAAATTTGCTGAAGCATTAAATGTTGACTTTATTTCGTTTGCGCTTAAACCATTCACAGGTAAACTAAAAAAATTTATTCATAGTTCTGGATACAAACTAAACGAAATCGCCAACGTTGGGGACCAAATGTATACAGATATTTTATGTGGTAATGCAGTAGGCATTACAACAATACTAGTAAACCCAAGCTCAAATAAAAATTATTTCACCGGAAAAATCTTCCGCTACTTAGAAATAAAGAAAATGAAAAAATTAAGAAACAAAAACTTATTCTGTAAAGGAAGATATTATGACTAAATGTATAGGCTGTGGAGCTGTTTTACAAAATGAAGATAAAAACAAAGAAGGATACGTAAGAGATGTAACCAAAGATCTATGTGAAAGATGTTTTAGAATAAGACATTATAATGATTATAAATTTGTTGATAAAGATAATGAATACTATTTAAACATTATTAAGCAAATAGAAAAAACAAAAGATCTAGTCATCTTAGTAACAGACTTTCTAAATACCGAAAGCCTAAATGAATTAAAAATTAAAAACCCCGTTTTACTAGTACTTGCTAAAAGAGATTTAATCCCAAGAAATTTAGATGAAAACAAATTACTAAGCAAAATAAAAACAAACCTAAACGTCATAGATAAAGTAGTAGTGTGTAGTAAAAATAATTATAACCTAGATATACTATATTCAAAAATAAACAAATATAAAAAATCAAACAATGTATACGTAATAGGTTATACAAACGCTGGTAAAAGTACATTAATAAATAAAATAATTAAAGACTATGGGGAAAACCAAACAGAAATAACCACAAGTATTTTACCTTCAACCACGTTAGACTTAATCGACGTAAAAATAAATAACGACTTAACCATTATAGATACCCCAGGATTACTAGATGAAGGAAGCATTATCCTAGATGTTAAAGGAGAAGTACTAAATAAAATATTACCAAAAAAAGAATTAAAACCAGCAGTTATTCAAGTTAAAATAGATCAAACAATAATAGCCGGGAATCTCTTTAGAATAGATGTTACTAAAGGAACAAATCTAATATTTTATATATCTAATGATTTAAAACTAGATAGATTTTATAAACCAACGGATAAATTAGAAGAATTAACATGCCATAACTTAAACGTAAAAGAAAATGAAGATATAGTTATAAAAGGTCTAGGATTTATCAAATCAACAAAAGAATGTAAAATAAAACTATATATAAAAGATGGTGTCAAAGTCAGTGTTAGAAATTCAATAATCTAACACTTTTTCTTTACATAAAAGCCACCTTTGTGATAACATTATAATAGGGTGATAACATGTTAGGAGTAATAATGGGGCTAGAAGAAGATACAGTTCTAGTAAGATTAAATATTGAATTAAAAGAATTTCAAAATCTAGTCAATTTACACGTTGTAATGGAAGACGATAACAAAATAATAGTCGGTGAAATTGCAAATATAAAAGATGGAATTGCATATATAAATTTATTAGGAGAAATTATAGATAATAAATTTGTTTTTGGAGTCATTCGAAAACCATCATTTGGTGCCACCGTAAAACTTATATCAAAAGAAAAAATACCAATGATAATAAGTGTAGATAATTATAAAGAAAACAAAGATTTATATATAGGAACAAGCCCAATATATGATGGCGTAAAAATAGGTTTTAACATCAACGAATTTTTCTCAAATCACTTTGCAATTTTTGGCTCAACAGGTTCAGGAAAATCATGGGGAGTAGCGCACTTAATTCAAAGCATATTTGATAAAAAAACAACAGTTGCTTATAGAGCTAGTATTTTCATTTTTGATGCCTATGGAGAATACCACGCAGCCTTTAAAGATATAAGCCAAATCGCACCAGAAGTATCATTTAAAGCCTATACAACAAATACAAATTTTAGCGATTCAGAAACACTAAAAATTCCATTATGGTTACTTAATATAGACGATATCGCATTACTATTAAATGCTGAAAAACCAACACAACTTCCAATCATCGAAAAAGCATTAAAACTAGTTAATGTCTTTACTAGAGACGAATCAGAAGTAATCAAACAAAAAAATGATATCATCGCAAGAGCAATACTAGATATCTTATCAAGTGGTAAACCAGCATCAACTATAAGAGACCAAATATTCTCAGTATTATCAAACTACAACACAAAAGATTTAAATCTAGATTCGCAAATATATCAACCAGGATATGTTAGAACATTAAAACAATGTCTAATAATAGATGCTAGTGGTAAAATCAGAGAAATGGAATTAATAACAAAATTCATGCAATCATTTTTAGATGATGGTATAGAACTTACAATGCCAGATGGATCATTTAAATATGGTTTAAACGACCTTAAATTAGCCCTAGATTTCGCATTAATCTCAGAAGGGTCATTAAATAGTGAAAGAGTATATGATGAAGCAAATGTTTTAAAAGTAAGATTACACACTTTACTAAATAGTGATTATGCAGTTTATTTTGACTACAAAGAATATATCAGTATTGATGATTATATAAAAAATCTATTACTAGTAGGTAATGGTAGAAAAGCTCAAATAATAAATTTCAACATAAACTATGTTGATGATAGATTTGCAAAAACAATCACAAAAATATATTCAAGATTATTATTTGATTACGCTAAAAATCTAGATAAAAGAGCCTCATTACCATTTCACATCATCCTAGAAGAAGCACATAGATATGTACAAAATGATAACGATGTAAATTTATTAGGTTATAATATTTTTGATAGAATAACTAAAGAAGGAAGAAAATATGGTGTTTTGCTAGGATTAATTTCGCAAAGACCATCAGACTTATCTGAAACCTCAATTTCACAATGTAATAACTTCTTAATATACAAAATGCTGCATCCAAGAGATATTACATACATTAAAGAAATGGTACCAAATATTACAAACGAAATAGTAAAAAGATTAAGGGTACTTCAGCCAGGTAATTGTATCGCCTTTGGTAATGCATTTAAAGTACCAGTTCTAGTAAAACTAGATAAACCAACACCACCACCATCAAGTAGTAGTTGTGATATAAGTACAAATTGGTTTATAGATAGAAAATAGTTTAAAGGTAAAATAGTATAAACTAAATTGTTGTAAAACAAATAAATATAGTTTATAATAAAAATATAATACTACTAAAGATAGACAATATAAAATATAGAAAGGAATAAAACATGAACCAAACTAAAAAAAGAAACATAATCATAGGAGCACTATGCGGAGTATTACTACTAATGGCAGTAGGATATGCAGCTTTTAGTAGCGTCCTAAATATTAAAGGAACATCAAGTATCTCAAGTAATTGGAATATATTAATAACTAATGTAGAAAGTAAAAACATAGTAGGAAGCGCTACTAATGCAGAAGACCCATCATGGGAAGCACTTACTGCAACATTTAAAACAAACTTAGTTTCTCCAGGAGATTCTATAGAATACGATATAACAGTAGAAAATAGAGGAA
>CAMYRF010000051.1 GCA_947296775.1 uncultured Mycoplasmatota bacterium | reverse complement strand
TAAAGATATATTTTTTGTAGAAAATGAAGATGAAGCAATAAAAATGTTAAGTAAATAAAAAATTTTAAAGGAGAAAAATTATGGCAAGAGTATTAAAAAATAAGGAATTAGTTAATACGAGATTAGCTACTAATTATGGTGGCTGGATGTATTGTGATAAGTGTAATGAAAATATAGGTTATTTATGTTATTCAACTTATGATAGATTAGAATTAAAATATAAATGCAATTGTGGAAGCCAGGGAACAGCATTCCTAGATTTTGAGGATAGTAGAGCAGGTACAGATTGTAATGATGAATTAGTTATTATAAAAAATAGACTTTGCTGTCCAAAAGATAATGAACCTTTAATTACAATATTAGATAAAAAAATGACTGATTATGAAATGAAAATCACTTGTAAATCTTGTGAAAACATTTATAAAAAAGTTAAATAAATAATAATTTGAAAGGTAGAGGAAATTTTATGGAAGAAATTTTTACGGATTTGTTTAGAAATATAATTGACGCTAGTCCCAAGCCAGTAAAATATATAGTTATTACACTATTAGAAGGCTTTATTGTATGGGTATTTATAATGTGTGGGATAAGATGCTCAGAATTTTTATGGCAAATTGTATGTTGGGTACTTGCATTTTTGTTTTTTTGCACTTATATATATCTATTAATTAAAATACATAAAGGTAAAAAATTATATGAATCAGATAGTGAAATTAGAACTCAAAATAAATTTCATGATAAAGCAAGTATAAAAAAAGATATAATAGATAAAATTGTTAAAAAAATTAGAATATCTCATAATATTAATTTTATTAATGTGGAAGATGAAAATTGTATTAAACTACCTTTTATTAGTGATATGAATTTAGAAGTATGGCAAATGAGCGAAAATGTTATATGGGTATATTTTATATACGGTAATGAAGAGCTTTGTATTAGCAATGAGGATTTTAAGAGTACAAATGATTTTATTAACGCAATCATAGAAGAGATTGATTTCTTTTGGAACAAAAAAATAAAAATTGTTAGAGAAAGGAAACCATTTCATTACTATAGTAAAAGTAGTTATTATTTAGATAATCAAAATAATTGGAAAAAATATGATGAATCACAAAATAAATTTTTATTTGTTTTCAAAGAAACTAAAACAGAAGAAATTTATGATTTTTCAATTAAAGAATAATACAAACTATAATTCATAAAGGAGCTAAAAACAAATGGATAAAGAAGTTTTGTTATCAAATATGGATAAAGTTCATACTACTGAAATGGGTATTGATAGAATTAAGAAAAATCTTAAGTTAGAAACCGATGATATAGTTTTGTACTGTAAGAATAAAGTATTAGACAAAAATTGCAATATATATAAACAAGGTAAGAATTGGTACTGTGAAATAGATAATATTAAAATAACTATCAATTCATATAGTTATACAATCATTACCGCACATATTATTTAAATTTAATTTGAAATGGAGATAAATAATGAAAACAGATTTAAGAAAAATTCCAGGCGTTGGTGAGAGAACAAGAGAATCTTTAATTAATATTGGAATTAGGTGTGTAGAAGATTTAAAAGATAAAGATCCAGAAGAACTTTATGATATGGACTGTAAGGTAAAAGGTTTTAAAGAAGATAGATGTCAATTATATTTATTTAGGATGGCTGTTTATTATGCTGAAAATGAAGTGCGTGATGAACAAAAACTAAAATGGTGGTATTGGAAAGATAAAGATTAAATTTATTTTAAAATCAGATTAAAAAATAGTCTGTTTTTTTGTTATGCATTTGTTGATTTTTACACGAACAAATGTTATAATTTAATTAGCGTTAATATACGAAAATATAAGAAGGAGGATAATATGGAAGAAAATAAATTGCAGGTTACAACACACGATTTTTTAATATATAAAGATAGTAATGATGAAGTTAAAGTCAGTGTAATGTTAATTAATCACGATTTATGGCTAACACAAAATTTAATAGCTGAATTATTTGGAACAGCCAGAAGTAATATTACTGAACATATAAACAATATTTTAAAAGAAGGGGAATTGGAAGAAAAAACTTCCGTCGGAATTTCCGACATAAGTTCGGGAGGGAGAAAACCTAAAATATATAATTTAGATATGATTATTGCAGTTGGATACCGTGTAAATTCAAAAAAAGCTACAAACTTTAGAATATGGGCTACAAAAGTGTTAAAAGAGTATATGATTAAAGGTGTAGTAATGGATGATGAAAGGTTAAAGAATCCTAATTATATTTTTGGTGAAGATTATTTTGAGGAAACATTGGAAAGAATTAGAAATATTCGTTCTAGTGAAAGAAGATTTTATCAAAAAATAACTGATATATATTCACAGTGTAGTATTGATTATGATAGGGACAGTGAAATAACTAAAACTTTCTTTAAAACAGTTCAAAACAAATTACATTATTCAGTAACTGGAAATACTGCGGCAGAGATAATTTACAATAGGGTAGATGCTGATAAAGAAAATATGGGTTTAACTAATTGGAAAAATTCGCCAAATGGACCAATTTATAAATATGATGTTGATGTAGCCAAGAATTATTTAAGTGAAAACGAACTAAAAAATTTAAATAGAATAGTTACAATGTATTTAGATTATGCTGAGATGCAAGCAGAAAATCATAATGCTATGACTATGAATGATTGGGTAGAAAAATTAAATGCCTTTTTACAGTTTAATGGTAAAGAAATATTGCAGGATTCTGGTAAGGTTTCCACAAATGTCGCAAAGGAACTTGCTTATAAGGAATATGATAAATTTAAAATTAAGCAAGATAAATCATTAGTAAGTGATTTTGATAAATTTTTACAAGATACTAAATTATTTGAAGAAACAAAATAATAAATATAAAATGATAAGGAGAAAGTTTAATGACAGATGAAGAAATAGATTTAATTTATAAAGAAATGGAAGAATCATGTAACAATTTTAATGTTAGGAATTTTCATTATGCACCATCAGGACATGTAGCAGAAAAATATCAAGATTTATATTATGGACTTCAAAAATTAGATGAAAAATTAGATAGGACGTTAGAAAATGAGGCAGATAATTCTGTTATAACAAAAGTAATTCATATAAGAGAAATTATATCAAATTATTTAGATAATATAAGGGAATTTGGGGCGTATAATGACTTAAATGTATTTTTTGGTTGTGATATAAATGAGATAATCCCAAAACTTAATAAAGATATTGATAAAATACAAGATAATAATTAATAAAATTTTGTGCTAGGAGGTGACTATATGATTTTGAATGTTAGTGGAAGAACAGATATAGTTGCTTTTTATAGTAAGTGGTTTATAAATAGATATGAAGAAGGTTTTATTGATGTTAGAAATCCTTTCAACCCTAAAATGATCAGTAGAATAAAATTTGAAAATGTAGATGCGATTTTATTTTGTACTAAAAATCCTATACCAATTTTAAATTATTTGGATAAAATAGATAAGCCTATTTTGTTTCATGTAACTTTAACGCCTTATAAAGATGATATTGAACCTAATGTACCACCAAAAGGAAAAATAATTGAAGCAATAAAAAAACTATCAAATATAGTAGGAATTGATAATTTGGCAGTTAGATATGATCCAATATTTTTAAGTGATAAATATAATATAGAATATCACAAAAAATCATTTGAAAAAATGTGCACTTTATTAGAGGGCTATGTAAAACAAATAATTGTATCATTTATTGATGATTATAAAAATGTTAGAAAAAACAGAAATATTTTAAGATACAGAAACTTTACTGAAGAAGATTATAGAGAAATAGGAACTTCTTTTAGTAAAAGCGCTTCTAACCATAACATGACAGTTCAAACTTGTTTTGAAGACAGAAACTTAGTAGAGTATGGATTTAAAAAAGGGGAATGTTTATCTCATGAACTTGCATATAAATTAACAGGTAAAACTTATAAAAATTGGAAAGCGAGAAAAGAAGGAAAATGTAACTGCGTTCAAATGGTAGATATTGGTGTATATAATTCGTGCAGGCATTTTTGTAAATATTGTTATGCTAATTTTGATGAAAGAGTAGTTAATAATAACTTTAGTAAACATAATCCTAATTCTTCATTATTAATTGGTGAACTAGAAAATGAAGACATCATAAAAGAAAGAATTAAATAGTTTATATTTTAAAATATGTTAAATTGTGCTATTTACAAATCTTATTTTAAGGTTTGTTTTTTGCTTACAAAAGTGTAAGGTTATTATTGGTAATTTTGTTATATAATAAGTTTGGAAGGTGGTTAGTATGAATTACGTGTCAAGTATTAATGCAGCGGTACTTATTTTCCCTTTTATTGCGCTTTTAATTACAATGCCTTTTATATTAAGTCAGTATCATAAGTATGGTTCAATTTCGTTTTTTAAATCAGTTATAATTTATTTGTTTGTATTTTATTTATTATGTGCTTATTTTTTAGTTATTTTGCCGCTTCCTAAAATAAGTGAAGTAGCTATGATGACAAGTCCAAGAACGCAACTAATACCATTTGATTTTGTGATAGATTTTGCTTTGAATTCTTCTTTTGATATTACTAATTTTCATACTTATTTTAAAGCTTTAAAAGAATCATATTTTTATGTACCAGTATTTAATATTATCTTGACAGTACCTTTTGGAATGTTTTTAAGATATTATTTTAAATGTGATTTAACAAAAGTTATTATTTATAGTTTTTTGCTTAGTTTGTTTTTTGAATTAACACAACTTAGTGGATTATATTTTATTTACCCAAGAGGGTATAGGTTATTTGATGTTGATGATTTGATTTTAAATACTTTAGGCGGAGTAGTTGGTTATTTAATTTGCGCACCATTATTAAAAATACTTCCTAAAATAGATGAAGTTAATGAAGGTGCTATGGAAAAGGGAATGAAAATTTCGGGCTTTAGAAGATTAAATGCACTTTTGCTTGATTTATTTATATTTTTAGTAATAGAAGTTTTTGTAATTATTGTATTTGGTGATCATTTTTATTTAAATTTAGGTGTTTTGTTTATTTATTATTTTATAATTCCATTATTTTTAGGTACAAGTACACCAGCTAAGAAATTTTTAAATATTGCAGTTTTAGACTATAATAATGAAAGAAATATTCCAAGATTATTTTTAAGAAAGTTTTTAGTGATTTTTATTTATATTATTATTCCTATTATTATAGTTTGGTTTATGACTTTAGTTTCAAATGATTATGTTAGGGAATTTGGTGGATTAATAATTTTGCTTGGTTTATTTTTACTTTATTTTATTTCTGTTATAAAATATTTATTTACAGGAAAAGAAATGCTATATGAAAAATTAAGTAAAACTAGACTTGTTAGTACAATTAAACTTAACTCAAGTGATATTTCGTGTACAAAATAGCTTTTGCATTATATAGTTGTAGTGTGAAGGGAGAAAATTTATGAATCAAGAAAAAATAGGAAAGTTTATTGCTTTAAGGCGTAAGGAATTAAAATTAACGCAGTCTGAACTTGCAGAAAAGTTAGGGGTTACTGACAGATCTATTTCTAATTGGGAAAATGGAAAGAATATGCCAGATTATTCATTACTTCCACAGTTAAGTAAAATATTAGATGTTAGTTTAAATGATTTACTTAGTGGTGAAATTCTTGATAAGAATGATTATGAAAAAAAATGTGATGAAAACATTGTTAATGTAATTGGAGATAATGAAAGAAAATTACATAAAAAATATATGACTATTGGTTTTGCTATTTTTGTTGTTGGTTTTTTAATTATACTTTCATCTATGATGTTATTTGATTCTGAAAGTAGCTGGCGCTCTATTTATTCTTTATTTGGTGCTGTAGTTACAACTTATGGTTTTGCACTAATTTTTAGAAGGCTTCATTTTAGATATAGAATTGCATTTTTGTTTCTTTTAATTGCGTTTATGTTTGTGATAGATTTTATTAATGTAAAGGTTAATGAAAAAGCACCAATGTTTTCTATGGCTACTACAACTATAGATGATACAATTTTATATGATACACCGTTTTATGATGTTTATAGGTGCAATAAAAATAGTGAAAATGAATACTTTGTAATTACTGCTAATCATGAATATGATGAAAATGATATTATGAATTTTTGTAGTACAACGTTTGACAAATAAAAATATAAGTGTTAAAGTGTTATAGTGCTTAAAATTGAAATACAGATTGGTTATAACGAATTTGTTATAATGTATCATTCTGTATTTTTTTGCCCTTAAGGAAAATAAAAGGAGGATATTTTATGGAAAAAGAAGAAAACATTTTAGGTTATGAAAAAATAGGGAAACTTATGCGCAAATTTTCAATACCTTGTATTATTTCGTTACTTGTAAATTCGCTTTACAATATTGTTGACCAAATATTTATTGGTTGGGGAGTTGGATATTTAGGTAATGGAGCTACTAATATTGTTTTTCCAATTGTTATGATTGCTTTAGCGTTTTCACTTATGTTTGGTGATGGTACTGGAGCATATCTTAGTCTAAAACTTGGTGAGAAGAAAAATAAAGAAGCTAGTAAAGGTGTTGCTAATGGTATTTTACTTTCGATTATTGTATCGATTGTTTTATGTGTAGTTACTCTTATATTTTTACCATGGCTACTTGATTTATTTGGAGCAACTGATAAGCTTAAAAGTTATGCTTTAAGTTATGGTTATATTATTGGTATTGGTTTACCTTTTATGATGATTGGTACGACTTTGAATTCAATTATTAGAGCTGATGGTAATCCAAAATATTCAATGCTTTCGATGCTAGCAGGTGCTGTTTTGAATATTATTTTGGATCCAATCTTT
>CAMYRF010000050.1 GCA_947296775.1 uncultured Mycoplasmatota bacterium | reverse complement strand
GAATTTAACTTTTTCTCCAAATTAACAATTTTACCAGAAGCTTTCATAATCTCAATTCGATTGCAAGTCCTATAAGCAATACCCGCAGAATCATAACCGCGATATTCCAAAGCTTTAAGACCATCTAATAAAACATTAATCGCATTCTTGTTTCCACAGTATCCTACGATACCACACATTTATAACAACTCCCTCCATAAGATGATATATTCCTTTGTGTATTTAAAAATATATCTAACGAGCCTTAAACCCGTAACAAGATCCGCCGAAAATTTCGATACTTGTTATCCTCGTCAGTTTTAAAATAAAACTCAGGCGCTAAGTAAATATGCTACCTACCACATATCTACTTTATTACATTATATAAAATTAAATAAAAAAAATCAAACAACCAAAAATCCCAAATTTGCACGCAAAGCCTTTTAAAAAAAGGAATTTTGCAAATTCGTAACTTTTTCCACTTTTAACAAGGAATTAGCTATATAAAAAACGTATATTATATATGAGGTAAAGAACTAGAATAATTAAAATTTCTAGTTAACCTCAGCAAATAAAAAACACACCAAAAAAACAAAGAAGGAGAGGAAATATGGAAATATTAAAAACACATAATCTAACAAAAACATACGGAAAAAACGAAAATGAAGTAATTGCTGTAAATGACATTAATCTAACCATAAAAAAAGGAGAATTTGTCGCTATAACTGGAAAGAGCGGAAGTGGAAAAAGTACCTTACTTCACATTTTGGGAGGGGTAGACGAACCTACCAGTGGTGAAGTAATAATAGATGGAATAAATCTTCAGAAATTAAAAGACGATAAATTAACCACTTTTAGAAGAACAAATATTGGATTAATATATCAATTTTATAATCTAATACCAGTATTAAACGTTAAAGAAAATATAATACTTCCAATATCTTTAGAAGGAATAAAAGTAGACGAAGCTTATTTTGAAGAAATAATTAAAACATTAGACCTAAAAAAAAGACTAAACCACTTACCAAACGAAATATCAGGAGGCCAGCAACAGAGAGTTGCCATTGGAAGAGCCATAATAAACCGCCCGAAAATAATTTTAGCTGACGAACCAACAGGAAATCTAGATAGTAAAAATAGTAAAAAAATAATAAATATGCTTAGATATTATAACAAATCATATGGTCAAACAATTGTAATGATCACTCACGATGATACTATAGCTAAGTTAGCTGATAGAGTTATAACTTTTAAAGACGGAAAAATAATAAAGGATGAAAAAATATGTTAACACTTAAATATCTTATAAAAAACAAAAAAAGAACAATTATAACTATTTCAAGTATTACCTTAGTAACAATTTTATTTTTATGTATAGGTTTACTATTTTCTAGTATCAGAGATTATATGATTAAAGACGTAACCAAAACAATAGGGGATTATCATGTAAAAATGGAAGTAAAAAACATAGATAAATCAAATATAAAAAAAATAGAAACAAAAGAAAATATAACCTATATAACCTATGATGATATAAAAAACACCTACAACTACACAAAACAAAAATGTAAAGAAGTAAAATGCACGAATATAAATTATAACGAAAACCTACTTTCACTACATGGAGTCAGTCAAAAAGAAAACATATTAAACATGTTTAAAAATTTAATAATTATAATACTAACAATCCTAAGTTTAGGAATAGGACTTATAATTTATAACGCCTTTTCCATATCTGTAATTGAAAGAAAAAAACAATTTAGTATGTTAAAAAGTATAGGTATGACAAAAAAACAAATTAGAAATATGGTATTACTAGAAGGAATAATAACCCTAATTTGCGGGTTATTTATAGGCTTTCTAATTAGCGTTAACGCCATGTTCATGGTTCTAAAAATAATAAATAACTTACTATCAGATTTATTTACAAGAAATCTAACACTTTCATTTTATCCAGCATTCATTGTAATCCCACTCACATTTGTAATTATCATGGTATTAATATCAGCATATATTCCAGCCAGAAAAGCATCAAAACAAAATATCATTGGTAGTATTAGAAATAATGAAATATTTAAATATAAAAAAGAACCAAGATATATAAGTAAATTATCAATAACAAAAAAACTATCATACTATAACTATCAAAGATGTAAAAAGAAATATAGGCCAATAATTTTATGTATATTTATAAGCGTAATTATATACACCACCTTTAGTTTATATTTAAATTATGGAATAAAAAGTATTAATGATTTTTCAAACCTTCCTAAATATGATGCAGAAATAACCATATTAAATAGTGATAAAACCAAAGAAAAACAGATAGAAAAATATGCTAAAGCAAACAGTAAAGAATATAACATATTTAATACATGTACATTAAAAACAAAAGTAAACAAAGAAAGCTATTTAGATAAACGATATAAAAATAATAATTTAATTATCGCATCAGGGAAAGAAGAATATGTAATTAATAAAATTAAACAAACTGAAACCAAAAATGATAAAATGATAAAAATTGATAAGCCATACCTAAAAAACAAAGTAAAACTTAATATCAATAACGAGGAAAAAGAAATTAAAACAAAAAAAATAGTTCCAAAAGGACTAGAAAATTACTTAACAAAAGAAAATACAGTTTTAATAACAAATAATATTCAAAATTATTGTACAAATTATAATACAACCTTAATTTTAAAAGGAAATATAAACTTAAAAGAAACTATAACTAAATTTTCGAAAGAAAATAATATTTATGATATTCAGTATATTGATGTAAAAAAAGCAAATAAAATTACAACTAACATAATAACTGCCATAAAAATAATTCTTTACGGCATTACCATACTAGTATTATTAATTGGCATAAGTACAGTAATAAATACCATATGGACAAGTTTAAACTTAAGAAGTAAAGAGTTTGCCTGCTTAAAAAGTGTTGGACTAACAACAAAACAAATGAAAAATATGCTAATGATTGAAAGTTTATATATAGTTATAAAAGGTTTTTTAATTTCATTACCTTTCATTTATTTAATAAATTATATTTTATATGAAAGCCTTAAAAAAGTTTTTGATATGAACATGTTGATACCATATAAAGAAATAATAATTATTTTTATTACCTTATTATTAATTGTTTATATAACAATGTTAAAAGCTCATCAAAAATTCAATAACAATCAAATTATAACCATGATGACCAACGAAAACATCTAAAGAAAGGAGTGTAAATAGCAAAACTAAAAGAAGAAAATTATGTACAAAATATCCAAACGCATTTAAACCCAAATAACATAAAAATAGCCACCTATAAATATATTCCTTGACATATTTTAATGTCCAATATTTCTATTTTATTCTTCCTAGAATATAATTATGGTATAATACATATAAGGAAGTGGTTAGATGAAAGTAGTTATTAGTGCAGGCGGAACTGGAGGACATATATATCCCGCACTAGCAATCATAGATAAAATAAAAGCCCAAGAACCAGATAGCGAATTTTTATATATAGGGACCCATAACAGAATGGAAAAAGACATTGTACCTAAAAAAGGAATTCCCTTTAAATCAATTGAAATGTATGGATTTAATAAAAAGAACCTATTTAAAAATTTTAAAACAATAAAATGTATATTTAAAGGATTTAAAGACTGTAAAAACATGATTAAAGAATTTAATCCTGATATCGTAATTGGAGTAGGGGGCTACGTTACAGTTCCAGTTATTGTTAGTGCTAAAAAATTAGGATATAAAACATTCATTCATGAGCAAAATAGTATTCCTGGCAAAGCAAATCGTTATCTCGCAAAATATTGTGATTTAATTGGTGTATCATTTCAATCATCAGAAGAATTTTTACCAAAAGAAAAAACTGTATTAACAGGTAACCCTTGTAGCCAGCAAGCAATAGATATGCCAGCTACAACAAAAACAGAATTAGGACTTTCTTCGAACAAAAAATTAGTTTTAATCACAATGGGGTCACTTGGATCAAACACAGTAAATAAAATTATACTAAATTCATTAGATAAATTTAAAAATAAAAATTACGAAGTTTTATATGTTACAGGTAAATCAGTTTATAATACATTTAAAGATATAGCATTACCAAATAATGTAAAAGTACTTCCATTTTATGAAAATCTTGTAAAAGTTATGAAAAGAGCTGATCTAATGATTACAAGAGCTGGGGCCTCAACTCTAAGCGAACTTATCGCTTTAGAAGTTCCAAGTATATTAATTCCATCACCCTTTGTAGCAAATAACCATCAATATATTAATGCTTTAGACTTAATTAAAAATGACGCCTCATTAATGATAGAAGAAAAAGACTTAACCCCAGATACATTAATAAAACAAATAGACCAAGTAATAGATGATCCAGTAAAACTAAAAACAATGAAAAACAATCTTCAAAAACTAAAAGTAGAAGATAGTGCCTTAGTTATTTATAATGAACTAAATAAATTAATTAAACAATAAATACTACACAATTTAAAAATTATTTGATACAATAAATTTATAGAATAAAAGGTGGTTATACATGGCCAAAAAACGAACAAAAAAAAGAAAACTAAAAGGTAGAAGTATACTGGCTGCTTTTGTTATATTAGTTATAATAGGTTTTATTTTAAGTTACATATATACTTTAAAAATATCATCTATAACTGTAAAAGGGAATAACCTTTACAGTGAATGGGAAATTATTAAATTAGCTGGGCTAGATAATTACCCAAGTAGTATGCAAAATATTGCTGGACTAATTGAAAATAAATTAGAAAAAGATCCATATATTAAAAAAGCAACTGTAAAAAAACACTTTATAACTGAAGTGAAAATCGAAGTAGAAGAAAACATTCCTTTATTCTATTATGCACCAAACAAAAAAACAGTATTGGAAAATAAAAAAGAAACTGATGAAAATTTTCCAGTTCCTACTTTAGTAAATTATGTACCAAATAAAATCTACGATAAATTTATAGAAGAAATATCAAACATTGATTATAATATTGTTAAAAGAATGTCTGAAATAAAATATGATCCAAACGAAGTAGACGATGAAAGATTTTTGATTACAATGAATGATGGTAATTATGTTTATGTTACTTTAGATAAATTTAACAAAATAAATCATTATATTGAAATTATCAAAGAATTTAACAATAAAAAAGGCATTTTATATTTAGATTCTGGTGAATATTTCAAAGTTATAGAATAAGCAACTAAAATCAGTTGTTTTTCTTATGAAATAATAGGAAAAATTACGTTTTTTTTGACATTTACTTTGCATTTTGGCAAAAATATAGTATAATTATTTTAATACTATAGGAGATGATAGGATGGAGCATGTATATTCAAGCATTGATATTGGCAGCGACACAATTAAATTAGTTGTTTGCGAATTATACAAAAATCATTTGAATTTATTAGCTGCAACATCTACACCTGCTAAAGGCATAAAAAAAGGTTTAATTACTGATCCTGAAAAAGCTAGAGAATCAATTAAATCCACCTTTAAAGAGGTTGAAGAAATGCTTGGTGTAAAAGTTGATAAAGTTATTGCTTCAGTTCCTAGTTATTTAGCTGAGTATAAAATTATTAAAGGAGTTACCGAAGTAGAGGAAGATATCATTTCTGGTAAAGATATTAATAAAGCCTATAAAGATGGCATTGTTAATAATTTGGAGCCAGATAAAGAATTTGTTGCTATAATTCCAGTTGATTTTAAAATCAATGATAAAACAATAATGAAAGATCCCAAAGGCTTCCCTGGAAATACATTAATGGCTAGAGCTATGATGGTGACAGTTCCTAAAAAAAACGTATATTCAGTCGCAAGTATTTTAGAAAGTTTAGGTATAGAACTTGCTGATATCTCATTAGGTAGTATTGGCGATATTGGTAGTTTTAGAACTAAAGAAATTGAAAATAGTGTTGGAGCTATTATCAATGTGGGGAGTGAAACAACCACAGTAAACCTTTATAATAAAGGGTTACCAGTTAACACTAAAATCATCAATATGGGTGGTAAAGACATTGACAAAGATTTATCATATATGTATCGAATCGGCACAAAAGAAGCAAAAAATATAAAAGAAAAATTTGCTTTAGCTCACAAAAAAAATGCAAATGCAAATGATATATATGAAGTTACAAACTTAGATGGTAAAAAAATCAAAATCAATGGATTAGAAGCTTCTGAAGTAGTTATGTCAAGAATGGAAGAAATCATTTCTTTAGCAAAAAATGAAATTAACCACTTAACAAATAGACCAATTCAGTATATAATAGTAACTGGTGGCGTTAGTAATGCTCTTAATTTTGAATATACTTTAGCCAGTGTCTTAGGCAATAGTGCCAGTATAGGAAAGATTAAGTTGATTGGTGTCAGAAACAATAAATATAGTACAGCACTAGGAAATATTATTTATTTTATTAGTACACTAAAATTAAAAGGACAAAATTATACAATGCTTAGTAAAGATGATATGGAAGTGTTATCATCATCTAGTAAGCATTTCTTAAACACTTCAAGCGAAACAATGCTCGGTAAAGTATTTGGATACTTTTTCGGCGAATAGGAGGAAAAAAATAATGTTTGGATTAGAAATGGATCAATTAGCGAAAATAAAAGTAATAGGAATCGGTGGTGGCGGATGTAACGCCGTTAATCGAATGATAGAATCAGGCGTACAAGCAGTCGACTTTATAGTTGCCAATACAGATTCACAAGTTTTAAATAATTCTCTTGCAGAAACAAAAATTCAAATGGGAGAAAAATTAACTAACGGACTAGGCGCAGGCGCAAACCCATCAGTTGGTAAAGAAGCAGCTTTAGAATCAAAAGCAGAAATTGAAGAAGCTATTAAAGATGCTGATATGGTATTTATCACATGCGGTGAAGGTGGAGG
>CAMYRF010000049.1 GCA_947296775.1 uncultured Mycoplasmatota bacterium | reverse complement strand
TGAATATACTGGTTTAGGATTAAAAGAAGCTAAAGATATCGCTGATAACGGTGGTAACATCAAAGAAAACGTTAGTACTGATGAAGCTAACGAAATCAAAGCTAAATTCGAAGAAGCTGGCGCTACTATCGAAATAAAATAATTAATTTAAATGGATTTAAGCCTGCATTTAGAAATAAGTGCGGGCTTTAACCGTTTATTAAAAGGAGAAAAAATGTCGCATTATTTTACGAATGATTATGTTAAAAGTGAAAAGAAATTAATTAAAGCAAAAATAAATGATAGAGATTACTCTTTCAATGTAGATAATGGGGTATTTTCTAAAAGTGGTTTAGATTTTGGTACTAGAACACTTCTAGAAAATTTGAATTTAGAAGAAATAAAGGGGGACGTCTTGGATTTTGGCTGTGGCTATGGTCCGATTGGAATATATGTTGCTTCTAATACGTCTGCTAATGTTGATATGATTGATGTCAATGAAAGAAGCCTAGCTTTGGCTTTGGAAAATGCTGACATAAACAAAGTTGGCGTACATATATTTAAAAGTGATGTTTATGAAAATGTAGATAAAAAATATGACTTTATTATTACTAATCCGCCAATTAGAGTAGGAAAGAAAATATTATATGATATTTTATTTAAAGCAAACGATCATTTAAAATCTAATGGTGAGATGTGGCTTGTTGTAAACAAAGACCAAGGAGCAAAATCTCTAGTTAAAGACTTATTGGAAGTGTATGATGCAGAGGTTATTAGAAAAAATAAAGGTTTTTATATAATAAGGGCGAAAAAACGTTGACAATTTGATGTTATTGCTTTATAATTATACATTGGCGACATATACTTTGCTTCAGTATATGAAAAAACCGAAAAAAACTAGTTTAGGGGTGAAAGATTGGCTTATACAATACAAAAAATTAACGACAAACGTGAGAGAAGAAGTTATGGAAAAACTAAAAACGCAATTGAATTAAAAGGGCTATTAGATATTCAAAAAGAATCATACAATTGGTTCTTACAAGAAGGTATTAAAGAAGTATTTGATGATATTTTCCCAGTGGAGAGCTTTACTGGTAATTTGTCGCTTGAGTTTGGTGAATATTCTTTTGATGAACCAAGATATTCTATCAAACAATGCAAAGAAAGAGATGCAACTTACGCAGCTCCACTTAAAGTGGAAGCACGTCTTTTTAACGTGGAAACTGGAGAAGTTAAAGAACAAGAAATCTATTTAGGTGATATGCCAATTATGACCGAAAGTGGATCATTTATTGTAAATGGCGCTGAAAGGGTTATCGTATCACAATTAGTTAGATCACCTTCTGTTTACTTTGGTAAAGAGATAGATAAGAAAAATGGTAAAGTTACTGTTGGTGGGCAAATTATTCCGTCAAGAGGAACTTGGCTTGAATATGAAACAGATGCTCGTGATGTTATTTACGTGCGTATTGACCGTACAAGAAAAGTACCTATCACAACGCTTTTAAGAGCTGTTGGACTTTCAAGTGATGCTGATATTACTGATTTATTTGGTGAAGATGAATATATTATTAAAACTATTGAAAAAGATACAAATAAAAATACTGATGAAGCTTTAATTGATATTCATTCTAAATTACGTCCAGGAGAACCTTCAACTTTAGAAAGTGCGAAAAACCAATTAATCACTAGATTCTTTGATGCATTCCGTTATAATTTAGAAAAAGTTGGTAGATATAAATTTAATAAAAAATTAAATGTTGCTGACAGACTTTTAGGATGCAAGTTAGCTGAAAACATCAAAGTAGGTAATAAAATGATTGCTAAAGAAGGCGACATTGTTACTAAAGAATTACTTGAAGAATTAAAACCTATTTTTGCTGATGGGTATGGCAAAAAAGAAGTATTAATTAATAATGATTTAGATACTTATAACGAAGTTCAAGTAGTTAAAGTGTATTCTAAACATAATCCAGATAAAATTGTTAGTATTATTGGTAATGACCAAAGTACTGATATTAAACGTTTAACAATTTCTGATATTTATGCTTCAGTATCTTATTATTTAAATTTACTTGAAGGTATTGGAAATTTTGATGAAATCGATCATTTATCAAATAGACGTGTTCGTCAAGTTGGAGAACTTTTACAAAATCAATTCAGAGTAGGTATTGGTCGTATCGAACGAATGATAAGAGACCGTATGAGTACTCAAGATATTAATGAAGTTACTCCAAAGAGTTTAATTAATATTAGACCTTTAACAGCTGCAATTAAAGAGTTCTTTGGTTCATCACAATTATCACAATTTATGGATCAAATTAACCCAATTGCAGAACTTACAAATAAAAGAAGACTATCTTCTTTAGGGCCTGGAGGACTTTCTCGTGATAGAGCGGGAATGGAAGTTCGTGACGTTAATCCATCACATTATGGTAGATTATGTCCAGTTGAATCTCCAGAAGGACCTAATATCGGACTTATAACTTCACTTGCAAGTTATGCGAAAGTTGATGAATATGGATTTATTATGACTCCATATAGAAAAGTTGTAGATAGTAAATTAACTGATGAAATTCATTATATGACTGCTGATGAAGAACTTGATTATTATATTGCACCTGCAACTATTAAAGTTGATGAAAAAGGCGCGATTGTAAATGATAGAGAAACTGTCAGATATCATACTGATACTATGATGGTTGAAAAAGAAAAAATCGATTATATGGATGTTTCACCACAACAAGTGATTTCTATTACTACAAGTGGTATTCCATTCCTAGAACACGACGATGGTAAACGTGCCTTAATGGGAGCGAACATGCAACGTCAAGCGATTCCATTATTAAAGGCAGAAGCACCTTTGGTAGGTACTGGAATTGAAGCAACAGCAGCTAAAGACTCTGGTGCTGTAGTTATTGCTAAAGCTGATGGAGTAGTAGATTATGTTGATGCTAAAAAGATTATTGTTAAAAATGCTAAAGGTACTGACACTTATTACTTAGATGGTTTTGAAAAGAGTAATGCTGGTACTTGCTACCACCATAAACCAATCGTGGCTAAAGGTGATAAAGTTACTAGAGGTATGGTAATTGCCGATGGTCCAAGTACTGATCAAGGTGAAATGGCATTAGGTAAAAACGTTACAGTTGCGTTTGTAAACTATGATGGATATAACTATGAAGATGCTGTTGTACTTAACGAAAGATTAGTTAAAGATGATGCTTATACATCAATTCATATTAAAGATTATGAAATCGAATGTCGTGATACTAAACTTGGTACTGAAGAATTTACAAGAGATATTCCAAATGTATCAGAAGAAGCTCGTAAAAACTTAGATGAAAACGGAATTATCCGTATTGGTACTGAAGTTAAAGATGATGATATCTTAGTAGGTAAAGTTACACCTAAAGGTATGGCTGAACTTACTTCAGAAGAAAAATTATTACATGCTATCTTTGGTGAAAAAACTCGTGAAGTTAGAGATACTTCTTTACGTGTTCAACATGGTGGTGGAGGAATTGTTCATGATGTACAAATTCTTACTAAAGAAAATGGTGATGAACTTCCAGCTGGCGTTAGTAAAAAGATTCGCGTGTATATAGCTCAAAAGAGAAAAATCTCTGTTGGAGATAAAATGGCAGGTCGTCACGGAAACAAAGGTGTTATATCTTTAGTTTTACCTGAAGAAGATATGCCATATATGGAAGATGGTAGAACAGTTGATGTTTTACTTAACCCACTTGGAGTTCCATCTCGTATGAACATTGGACAAATTCTAGAGTTACACTTAGGTATGGCGGCTAAAGAACTTAATATTCATGTAGCTACTCCAGTATTCGATGGGGCTAAGAGAAGTGAAATTATTGAAGCTTTAGAAGAAGCTAACTTACCAACTGATGGTAAAATGACTTTATATGATGGTCGTACTGGTCTTCCATTTGATAATAAAATCGCTGTTGGTGTTATGTACATGATTAAACTTGACCACATGGTTGATGATAAATTACATGCTCGTTCAACTGGTCCATATTCATTAGTTACACAACAACCTTTAGGTGGTAAAGCGCAATTTGGTGGACAACGTTTCGGAGAAATGGAAGTTTGGGCATTATATGCTTATGGTGCTGCTAATATCCTACAAGAAATGATGACTATTAAATCAGATGATGTTACTGGTCGTGTTAAAGTTTATGAATCTTTGGTTAAAGGTGAAGAATTACCTAAGTCAGGAGTTCCAGAAAGTTTTAGAGTTGTTATTAAAGAATTCCAAGCTCTTGGACTTGATATAACAGTTTTAAATCAAGATGGAGAATATGTGGAACTTAAAGATTTAGAAGAAGCTGAAAAAGACAGTTATGTTATTGAATCTGATTTAGAAAGCGAAATTTTAAAAGCTAAAAATGAAAGTGAAAATTTAGATACTGAATTATCTAATGAACTTGAAAATGAAGAAGTTTCTGAAGATGAAGAATTTGAAAAAGATTTAGATGAATTAGATTATGAATTATCTAATGAAGAAGAAGCTGAAGATAATTTAGAAGAAGTTTTGGAAGGGGAGGATAAATAATGGATGCAAATAGTTTTGAAGGATTAAGAATTGCCATTGCCTCACCTGAAAAAATCCGTTCTTGGTCTTATGGTGAAGTTAAAAAAGCGGAAACTATGAACTACCGTACTTTAAAACCAGAACGTGATGGACTATTTTGTGAGAAAATTTTTGGTCCAACTAAAGATTTTGAATGTGCTTGTGGAAAGTACAAAAGATTAAGATATAAAAATATTATTTGTGATAGATGTGGAGTAGAAGTTACTAAAGCTAAAGTACGTCGTGAACGTATGGGACATATTGAGCTTGCTACTCCAGTGTCTCACATTTGGTTCTTTAAAGGAGTACCATCTAGAATGGGATTAATTTTAGATATGTCTCCAAGAGAACTTGAAGAAGTGTTATACTTTGTTTCTTATGTTGTTTTAGATCCAGGTGACACCCCACTAGAGAAAAAACAAACTATAAGTGATAGAGAATATCGTTCTTACTTAGAAAAATATGGAAATTCATTTAGAGTAGGTATGGGTGCTGAAGCTATTAAAGAACTTTTAAGTCAAGTTGACTTAAAAGCTGAAGCTAACGCAATTATTGCTGAAATTGATGAAATTAAAGATACATCTAGTCAAAAACGTGTACGTTTAATTAAACGTTTAGATGTATTAAATGCTTTCTTAGAATCAGGTAATAAACCAGAATGGATGATTTTGGATGCCCTTCCAGTTATCCCACCTGAACTTAGACCTATGATTCAATTAGATGGTGGTAGATTTGCTACTTCTGACTTAAACGATTTATATCGCCGTGTTATTAACCGTAATAACCGTCTTAAAAAATTAATCGATTTAGGTGCACCTTCAATCATTATTCAAAATGAAAAACGTATGCTTCAAGAAGCGGTTGATGCGTTATTTGATAATGGTCGTCGTGGTAAAAACATTACTGGACCTGGTAATAGACCTTTAAAATCACTTTCTAGTATGCTTAAAGGTAAACAAGGACGTTTCCGTCAAAACTTACTAGGTAAACGTGTTGACTATTCAGCTCGTTCAGTTATCGTTGTTGGACCATCACTTAAAATGTATGAGTGTGGTATTCCAAAAGAAATGGCTTTAGAATTATTTAAACCACATGTAATTAATGGTTTAGTAACTAAAGAAATTGCTTCTAATATTAAAGCGGCTAAAAGAATGATTGAAAATCAAGATGAAAGAGTATGGGATATTGTTGAGGAAAAAATTAAAGAACATCCAGTATTGCTTAACCGTGCACCAACCTTACATAGACTTGGTATTCAAGCATTTGAACCTAAATTAATTGAAGGTAAAGCTATTAGACTTCATCCACTTGTATGTACTGCGTTTAATGCGGACTTTGATGGAGACCAAATGGCTGTACACGTTCCAATTAGTGAAGCAGCGCAAGCTGAAGCTAGAATTTTAATGTTAGGTGCGAATAATATCTTATCACCTAAAAATGGTGAACCAATTACCACTCCTTCACAAGATATGGTACTTGGAAATTATTATTTAACTATGGAAAAAGCTGGATTAGATGGTGAAGGTAGAGTATTTAAAAACAGTAATGATGCGATTATGGCTTATCAAAGAGGTGAAATCACATTACACACTCGTATTGCTTTACCAGTAAAATCATTTACTCATAAGATTTTTCCAGATAAATATATGGATAAATATTTAGTAACTACACCTGGTAAATTAATATTTAATGATGTATTCCCTGATACTTTCCAATATATAAATGATGGTAGTGATGAGAATATTAAAAATATTACACCTGCTAAATATTTCATTGATAAAGGTAAAAACATTCCTGAAGAAATTAAAACTATGCCTGCTGCCAAAGCTCTTAATAAAGGCGCACTTAGTGCATTAATTTCTGAAATTTATAAACGTTATCAAACTACTGAAACTTCAGTAATGCTTGATGCGATTAAAGATTTAGGATTTAAACATTCAACTTTATCTGGTATTAGTTTCTCAATCGCAGATGTTGAAGAAAGTAGTATTAAAGAGAAAGTTGTTACTAAAGCTCAAGAAAAAGTTGATGCGATTAATAAACAATTTAAACGTGGTCTTATTACTGATAAAGAAAGATATGACCGTGTTATTGATACTTGGTTTAAAGCTAAAGATGACGTATATGATGATTTAGAAAAATGGCTTAAAGAACATTCTGATTCTTCTATTAGTATGATGATTGATTCTAAAGCTCGTGGATCTATTAAAGAATACGGACAACTTGCTGGTATGCGTGGTATCATGAATAAACCTACAGGTGATTATGTAGAAATTCCAATCTTATCTTCATTTAGTGAAGGTGTGACAGTATCTGAGTTCTTTACATCTACTCACGGAACTCGTAAAGGTGCGGTTGATACGGCTTTAAAAACAGCGGATGCTGGATACTTAACAAGACGTCTAGTTGATGT
>CAMYRF010000048.1 GCA_947296775.1 uncultured Mycoplasmatota bacterium | reverse complement strand
GTTAGGGATTTAGCTTTAGAGGCTAAAGTTAATCCTAATACTATGCAGAAGGCTTTGGGAGAACTTGAAAATTTAGGTTTAATTTATACTAAAAGAACTAGTGGTAAATATGTAACTGAAGATGAAAAATTAATTTCTAAATTTAAAGATGAGATGGCACTTGAAAAGGTTTGTACTTATTTAAATGATATGAAAAGTATTGGTTTTTCTAAAAAAGAAGCTATGGATTATTTAAAATTGAGTAAGGAGGAATAGTATGGCTTTGGTAAAATGCGATGGTGTGTGCAAAAGTTATGGAAAAAATTCTATTTTAAAAGATATTAATTTAGAAATTCCTAAGGGAAAAATTATTGGACTTTTAGGTCCTAATGGTAGTGGTAAAACTACCCTTATTAAAATTATTAATGGTTTACTTGAAACTAACAGTGGAACTGTTTTAGTTAATGGTGAAAAAATTGGTATTAATAGTAAGAAGGTTATTTCTTATTTACCTGAAAGACCTTATGTTAATTTTAATATGAGTGTTAAGGAGCTTATTAATTATTTTAGTGATTTTTATGATAATTTTGATAGTGATGTTGCTTATAAGTTACTTGAAAAGTTAAATTTAAATCCTAATGATAAATTAAATACGATGTCTAAAGGTATGAAGGAAAAGGTACAACTTATTTTAGTTATGAGTCGTAAAGCTGATTTATATATTTTGGATGAACCTATTGGTGGTGTTGATCCTGCTACTCGTGATTATATTTTAGATACGATTTTAACTAATTTTAATGATGGTGCTAGTGTGATTATTTCTACGCATTTAATTAATGATATTGAAAAGATTTTAGATGAGGTTATTTTCATTAAGGATGGCTCTATTTATTTAACTGGTGATGCAGATGAACTTAGAACTTCTAGAGGAATGAGTATTGATGAAATTTTTAGGGAGGAATTTAAATGTTAGGTAAAGTTTTAAAGTATGATTTAAAAAGTATGGGAAAATCTTTGTTTCCTTTATATGCTGGTTTACTTGGTCTTGCACTTGTTTTAAAATTTATTGGTTTTATAGCTGATAATGTTTCGGCTTTTAGTTTTATTTATAGTATTATGTTTCTATTTTTTATAATTTTAGTTGTTGGCGGATTATTTTATACTTTCTTTGTTGCTATTATGCGTTATTATAAAAATTTATATTCTGATGAGGGTTATTTAACTCATACGTTACCTGTTAGTGCGGGTAGTTTGTTATTTTCTAAAGTCCTTTCTTCTTTGATATATATAATTTTATCAGCAGCTATTTCTTTCATTTCTATTATTATTGTTCTTGGGTTTAATGATGTTTTTAATGTTTTAAAAGAAGGATTGGAATTCTTTAGTTTATGTTCTGGTATGAGCGTTGGAACTATTACTCTACTGGCTATTTTCTTATTATTACTTAGTTATATTTGTTATGTATTAATGGTATATACTGGTATTAGTCTTGGTAATATGCATAGTAAAAATAAAATTACTTTTAGTGTTGTATATACTGTAGCTATTTATTATGTTACGCAAATACTTGGGGTACTTATGCTTGGAATTATATTTTTAATTAATCCAGATATTATGAGTCAGCTTGATCAAGCTATTCCTGATAAAAAATATTTCATGTGGGTTATGGGCGCTGGTATAGGTCTTAATATTGCATTAGTATTAGTTTGTTATTTTATTTGTTATAATCGTTTAAAACATTTAAATCTTAGTTAAAGTACGAATAATTCGTACTTTTTTTCACGCATTTTTATTATTTTAATAAAATAATAAGAAAGAAGGTATTTAGATGGCTATTTATTTTTCTTTGATGTTTGCTTTATCTTTAGATACTTTTATGGCGGCTTTATCTTATGAGGCTAATAAGATTAAAATTCCTATTAGTTCTAATTTGATTATTAGTTTTATTTGTGCTTTGTTTCTTTTTATTTCTTTATTACTAGGTGGGGTTTTAAATTTATTTATTCCTGAATTTATTTTGAAGTGGATTTCTTTTATTATTTTATTTTTGGTTGGGTGTTTTAAAATTTTTGATAATCGGATTAAGAAGTTTATTTGTAAAAGGAATTTTAAAAGTAAAAGTATTAATTTTTCTTTTTGTAATTTGAAGTTTATTTTACAGATTTATTCTGATTATTCTTATGCGGATATTGATAAGTCTAAGTCTTTATCCCCTATCGAGGCTATTTCTCTTGCGCTTGCTTTATCTATTGATGGGTTAAGTGTGGGGCTTGCCTTTAATACAGATATTGTATTGGGGTTATTTATTTTTATTATTTGTTTGATAGTAAATGTTTTATTTATTTTGCTTGCGAAAGGTTTTAATTATTTATTTAGTAATAGTAAGATTGATTTTTCTTTATTAGGGGGATTTATATTTATTATTTTAGCTTTTTGTAAGTTATAGAAATGGGGTTTTTATGAAAATATATAATGTTAAAAGTGGCGATAGTATTTATAATATTGCGGGAGATAATGAGGTTTCGGCTGATAGTGTGATGGATGATAATCAGCTATCTGGATCTTCTAATTTAACTATTGGTCAGCCTTTAGTGATTAGAGATAGTGGTAAAAGAAGGACAATTGTTAATGGGTTTACCTACCCTTTTATTGATAATGATACTTTATATGCGACGCTACCTTTTTTAACTTTTTTAAGTTTTTTTAGTTATCATGCTGGTATCGATGGTAATCTTACTTTACTTGATGATGATAATGTTAGAAATATGGCTAAAAATCAAGGTGTGGGTACTTTGATGGTTGTAACTAATATGGGAACTAGTGGTTTTGATGGTGAAATTGTTCATTCTATTTTAAATGATGAAAATGTACAGGATGTTTTAATTCAAAACATTTTAGATGTAGCTAAAGATCGTGGCTTTTATGGAGTTAATATTGATTTTGAATATATTAATCCTGAAGATAAGGAATTATATAATAATTTTATTAAAAAGTTATCTGAGGTTTTACATTTAAATAATTTATTACTTTCTACTTCTTTGGCTCCTAAAGTTTATAAGGAACAACCTGGAGTTTTATATGAAGCTCATGATTATGAATTTCATGGCAAATATGCAGATTATGTTATTTTGATGACTTATGAATGGGGTTATTCTTATGGGCCACCAATGGCGGTTGCTCCTTTGAATCAAGTTGAAAGGGTTTTGAATTATGCAGTTACTGAAATACCTAGTAAAAAGATTTTGATGGGCATTCCTAATTATGGTTATGATTGGACTCTTCCCTATCAGCAAGGTAGAAGGGCCCAAACTATTTCTAATTCAGACGCTATTGAGCTTGCAAGATCTAAAGGTTCTGTTATAGAGTTTGATAATATTTCTATGGCGCCTTTCTTTAACTATACTGATGATGATGGTAATTCGCATGTTGTTTGGTTTGAAGATGCTAGAAGTATAGAAGCTAAACTTAAGCTTGTAGAAAAGTATGACTTAGGTGGGGTTAGTTATTGGAATATTAATAAAATGTTTAATCAAAACTGGATTGTTTTAGATAATATGTATAAAGTTGATAAAGTTTAATTTATTAACTTTTTTTATTTGAAATTATTTTTAATAAGTGATAAAATTAATAAAAATTTGGAGGTGTGTTATGAAAAAAAGACAAGAAGTATATGATTTATATTGGTATTTTGCTTATGAAAGGCAGAATATATTTTGGAAAAAATTAAATGGTGAAAGCGCCCCATGGACTAATGATCCAATTTTACGCGAATATAAATTTTGTAATAGTTATAGGGTTAATGATAGAGTTAGTCAATATCTTCTTAAAAATGTAATTTATAATGGTAAAAAATATTCTGATGAAGATATGTTGTTTAGAATAATACTTTTTAAATTGTTTAATAAAGAATCTACTTGGGAGTTGTTGCTTGATAGTTTTGGTGATATAACGCTTGATGGTTTTGATATGAAAAGTTATTCTTTTGTTTTGGAAGATGCGATTTCTAATGGCATTAAAATTTATAATGATGCTTATATTAGCTGCGCCAATAAGGCTTTTGGTTATGATAGAAAGCATGATAATCATTTGGCGTTACTTGATAAAATGTTTAATATTGATAAGGTTCAGTTTAAAATTATGAAATGTAATACTATGGAGGAAGCTTTTAATATTATTAAGGGTTATCCTTTAATTGGTAATTTTATGGCTTATCAGTTAGTGACTGATATTAATTATAGTGATGTTATTAATTGGAGTGAAAATGAGTTTACGGTAGCTGGCCCTGGTTCTTTAAGGGGTATTAAAAAATGTTTTATTGATAAGGGTAAAATGAGTGATGAGGATATTATTAGATATATGTATGAACATCAAGATATGGAATTTAAAAGGCTTAATTTACCTTTTAAGAGAATTGGTGATAGACCATTACAATTAATTGATATTCAAAACATTTTTTGTGAACTGGATAAATATTGTAGAGAGGCCCTACCCGATTTAAAATCTAACAGATCTAAAATTAAAAAGAAGTATTCGTCTAAGCCTGATAAAATTGATTATGTTTATCCTCCTAAATGGGGTATTTAAAAAACAAGGAAATATTTTCCTTGTTTTTATAGTTTTATTGTATTGTTTATTAATTTTTCTATATCTTCTTTTATTGGTTCTTTATTATTTACAAATTTATCTATACATGTATATAAAATTCTTAAACGTAATTTATCTGTTCCATTCATATCTACAAATTTTAAACTAATTGGATATCCTGAATCCATATATAGATTAAGTTCTGCAGTATCTTTACCAAAAACAACTGATGTAATAGAAATTGATTTATATGGAATTGTATAAATTTGTTTAGTTTTTTGTTGATTATCAAATAAAACCATTTTAGTATTTGTAAATACTCCATGGTCATGGGATGTTCTATAAGTTGTTAATACTTGTTCATTTTTAACATATTGTCTTATGTATGCAGGAATATTATCCTGAGTCACTACTTTTGAAAAACGAAAATGTTTTACAATGTTTCTAATTTTTGTCATGTTAATACCTCCAGCTTTCTTCGTAAATATTATATCTTATTTTTTTATTATAATCAATATTGTAATCTATTTAGGTTTGATTTTTCAAAGTTTATTTTGCTATTTTTTAGTGTTTTAATACAAGTTGTGATGTTTTTTCTTTTATGACAATTCCTACCATAAGTTCTGCAGATGAATGAATAAATTCTGTTTCTAAAGATAATTTTAAAGCATATAAATCATCGATTGATAAGTCTTCTAAACCATTTATGCCTAAATCATAGCCATTACCTTTCCATGGTCTACCTTTACTTTCTGGTGCACTTTTATCTCTTGGTATTCTTGCTGTTTCGCCCTTTAAATAATCGTCCATACTTTTATATGAAGAGTGCCCATGCCCAGCTCTAATGTCATCTGGTTTGGTATATTCATAACGGTGTACTGTTCCATCACTACGTTGTTCAGTTTTAGCAACTACCTCACCTGTATCTTCATCACAACTAAAATATCCCCATTTTGCCATTTTTGTTTCTCCTCACTTATATCTATAATCAACAATTTTTTATAATTGTTAACTATCAATTAAATGTTTATTTACTATTTTTTTATCTATATAATCCATTATTTCGCCTGTACTAGTATTAATTATTTCTATACGATGATATGGCTTTTCGAGATAATTATATAGAGCCATAGCCATATCAAGGATTTCATGCGTTGTTAAATTTTTTTCAGATAAAGAATCATATTCGTCCCAATCTAAAAGTCCATCAAAATCATCATATAGTTGTTCTGGTTTTTCATACTTTCCAGACCCAATAATATTTGTACCATCATCAAAATAAAACTTAAATGCATAAACACATTCATTATGGTCATCTTTTTTGTCAACATAACCGCCGATTATATCACCAGTTCTAGTGTCATATACAACGTGTCCCTTTTGCCCATCTACAATAGACTCACTATTGTCTATATAATCAACGACTTCATTTGTTTCATCGTTAACTATCTCAATTCGGTAAAAATCTTTTAAAAAACCTTTATATACTTGCATAGCGAGTTCTAAAATTTCTTGTGTAGTTAGGTTTTTCTCTCGCAAAGACTCATACTCATTCCAATCCATTAAACCATCAAAATCATAAAACATCATTTCAGTTTTTTTTCCACCACCACCACTTAGTTTAGTAGTACCGTCCTTATAATAATATTTGAATCTGTACATTTTTAATTCCTTCTTTCTTTAATTTATATATTAATAACAAAATATCACAAATGTCTTTTAATTAGTTCACAATCTTGACTATTATTAAAAGTTATTTCAGTATAGTCGAGCAAATCTTCTACTTTTGTTTTGCCATCAAAAATATTTTGTATTTGTTCCATTATATCATCTTTTTCGTTTGTCGTTCCATACATATATTTATCAAATAAATGCTCTGCTTGTAAAAGTGATGATACACTCATAGATGCTATTAATTTACTTATTAGTGTAATATTATCTTCTAATAATATATGTATACTTTTCCTCAGTGTATTAAAACGAAGTTTTTCATTTTTCTTAAGTAACTCTCCCCTTTTATCTAAATATAATGCAGTTAGTTTATCAAAAAACACTGATAATACTTCATAATTTAAGTAATTACTGACACCACTTACATTTTCTAATTGTGAGTGTACTATTTCATGTGTATAAATTCCTGGTATTAATTCAGATAATTTTCCAGTCAGTATATATTCAGCAAAAACTAATTTCATATTTTTATCTTTATCACCAATATATAATGGTCTGAAAAATCCTTCTTCTATATCTAAATTGCAATCAAAAATGACGGGGACTTCAAAAGGATGCTTAAGCTCTATATAATTGCTAAGCAAACTTATTAATGAAGTCAAATCTCCGTCATTTATTTTATTCATTATCATTTTTGGTAAAATTTGTCAATAATAATTTTTATCTTAAGTAGCTATGATTTCTAGAGAAATCAATCATATGTCACACTTTTTATAAAATTAAAGATATTTTATAA
>CAMYRF010000047.1 GCA_947296775.1 uncultured Mycoplasmatota bacterium | reverse complement strand
CTACTACTTACTGCTCCTGGATCTGTTCCTCCATGTCCAGCATCTACTACAACCCTTAAATTATTCATATTCTTCCCCCTTCTATAGGTTAGTATATGAAATTAGCGGAATTTGGTTAGAGTTTTAGGGGTTAAAAAAAGCACTTTTGTACCTTTTAATTATACATTATATCTATGTCGACAGTTTTATCTATTCCATTTATTTTCCCGTCATCACATATTTGCCATAAATTATATATGTTTTCATAATTAGCGTTTTCATTATAATGGGCAACCCAAACTTTATAATTATCTTCCCATGCATATTGTAAGTAATTTTTACTACTATAAAGCATACCTTGATATCCTTTATTTTCTACTTCTTTTATAAAAGTTTTGGCAAGTGAATTTAGGTGGTAAAGCGATAAATTATAGTCTCTCCAGTTTGACCAATTTTCCCAATCAAATACTATTGGAAGTTCTACTTTATATTTTTTTATTTTTTTAAGAATCCAATTTGCTTGTTTTTTTGCTTCTTTATCGTTTTCGGCGTATGAAAAGAAGTATATACCGACTGGAATTCCTACTTCATTGAAACCTTTTATATTTTTTATAAAATTTGAGTCTAAAACGTTTTTCCCTTCTTTATCGTATCCATACCCTATTCTAAGAAATGCAAATTCTACTCCTGCTTCTTTTACTTTTTGATAATCGATATCTCCTTGGTGATATGAAACATCTATTCCTATTTTAGTGTTTTCTTTTTTATATTTTGCTTTTATGTCTTCAAAGTTAGTAGTTGTAGGTTCTATTTTTTTGTTATCAATTTTTTCTATGACATTTAATGTAAGTGGGATTGAGGTTATATTGTTACTGCTATCAGTTGCTTTATAGGTGACATTATAAGTTCCAACTTTCTCTAAATTATAATCGCCTATGATTTCACATTTTGGATTATCATCATAGTTATCAGCGCAGAAGATTTTATTTTCGAGTTTCCCATCAAATCCTTTTGTGAGTGTGAGCGTTTTTACGTTGCTTAATATAGGTGCGACTGTATCTATTATATTTATATCAAATGAATATGGTACTTTGATGTTTTCGTCATTTATATATTCGAATTTGATGGTTTGTTTTCCTATCTTTTTTGTATTTATGGTTTTGTTTTTAATTAATTTTCCGTTTATAGATTTGATTAAATCTTTTAGTTTTACTTCGCTATGGACTTCAATATTTAGATTTTCTATTGTCTTTACTTCTATTTTTGCATGCTTAAAACGATAGTCATTATATAAAAATAATGAAAGTATAATTACTATAATTAATGATGAAATGATTGTTATTGTTTTTTTAATGTTTCTCATATTTATATATTACCACATTTTAATATTTTTATATAGTAAAAGGCGTTTTTTAACGCCTTTTATTAAATGAATTTTTTTATACTTAATGTTTTTATTTTTGGTGTTTCTTCTATTAATTCAGGATTTATTCCAAGCCAGAAATTAGCGCTTCTGTTTGAAAGTTTTTTTGTGGTGTCGTTTTTTCTTACTAAAACTTGTTTTTCTATTAATGGCTCAATTTTGTTCTCTACTATAGAACTAATTGATATTTTTTGATTAAATCTATTATAAAATGTGGCTAATTCTTTGGCTGTCATTGTACTTTTCATGGAAAGTAAGTATTCCATCATTTGATGTTCTTCTTTTGTTAAAATTAGTCCAGCATTGTTTTCAATACCATAAATGATGTGTTCTTTTTCAAGCTCGGTTTGAACTTGCGTTAACATATATCTTAAGAATAAAGTTACTTCTCCTTTATTAATAGAATTTGAAATGTATGTTTCATAATCTCTTTGGGCAAATGAAATAGCTCTATTGAAAACTATGTAAGGATAGCTGTTGTTGTTAAGTAGGAACCACATTGCTAATGTTCTACTGGTTCTTCCATTTACGTCTAAATAAGGATGTATATAAACGAAATAGAAGTGTGCGATTTGTGATTTTATGAAGGCTTCCATTTCGTTATTTGGTTCTTGCTCATTTAAATAATCTAAAAGCATATTCATATGATAGTCTATTTTAGATGCTTCAATTCCTTCGGTGTAAGCATCTAATCTACTTCTTTTTCTTATATAAACTGGTTTGGTTCTATAATACTCTCCTGTATTTTCTTTTCCGTAATCGTCTAGTAATTCTTCACTTAAATATGAATATAATTCTCTTAAGCTATCTTTACTGATTTCTTGATGGGTTAAAATATATTGATATCCGTGATATAGATTTATTATTCTTTTTCTTCTTTCTTCTGGTATGTTTTCATCGAGTGAATCGATAACTTCGTCTATTAAAGATAAGTCATCAGTTATTCCTTCAATGATGTTATTGGCTTTTAATTCTTGACTCATCATTACTTTTTTGGCAAAGTCTAGATTGTTCATATAATCTAATCCATCTAAAAATTCAAGTAAATCATAAATATATGGTTTTAAATATTCTTCGTTAACTATATATGGTAAGTCATCTTTCCAAGTTAAATTTAATCTAGTTTTCATAGTATCTCCCCTTAAAAACAGTTTGTATTTTATCATATTTTTGTTATTTTAACAAATTAAAAGAAATCATTTTGATTTCTTTTTTTAGTTATTTACTTCAATATCACCACTGGTTGTGTTTATTTCTAGTTTATATGTTCCTTTACCAACTAATGATGAATTATGTGGTAGATGTTTATCTCCGCTGACACTGCTTTCAATAACATTACAATGTGAATCTTTACTTAGATTTAAATCTACATCACCTGAAATTGAAGTTATTTTAGAATTATTTCTGATTGAGAAATGATCTATTTCAATGTCACCGCTTGTTGTTTTAATTTCTAATTTACCTTCTATTTTATTTACTTCGACTTCTCCTGAAATAGTGTGTAAATAGATGTCTTTACTTACTAATGATTCTAAATATAAATCTCCTGAAATACTTTGGATATCTGTTTTATTTGATTTGATATTATTTGTTTTTATTTCTCCCGATTTTGTATCTATTGTTAGATTATTTGCGGTTACATTATTATTTATTTCGATATCACCACTTGTTGTTTTAAGCGATAGACTGTTTAAGCTTAAATCTAGTTCTTCTATAGTGATGTCTCCTGATATTTCATTTATATTTAAATTTTTTGTATATGTTTTTGGAAGATATATTTCATATCTTGTATCTACATTAAAACAAAAACCGATACAAAAGTAATTATGATTATCTTCTATTGTTAAGGTACTGCCTTCTTTTTTATAAGTAAATAAGTCTTTTTCTTTTGCTTTTTTAGCACTGTACTGTACTATTCTAAGCTCTTTTGTATTACTTACATATACTTGTACATCACTACTTTTTGTATTGAAGTTTATTTGATCTATATTTTCTAAAGAAATTGTTTCGTTTTTAACTTGTTTTGTTTCACTACCAAATGTGAAATTATTTTTATTTAATCCCCACATTAATATGCCGAAAAGAATTATTAATAAAACTATTAAAAGACATATTTGTAATATTTTTATTGATTTATCCATCTTATTTGCCTCCTAATTCTAAACAAAGTTTTACTATTTCCTGGACAACTATAGCCATTAAGAATATAACCCAAGTTATTTGCCATGCAGAAGTTAAGAAACTAACTACTATATAAATTATTGCTGCTGATATCCATATTATCGCTCCTATGCCATCTTTTACTGGATTACTTTCTTTTTTTATTGTTTTTATTTCTACTTCGTTATTTTTAGGTAATGACATAAAGTGGTAGATAAGCATGCAAGTTGCGAGACCAACTAAAGTTAAAAATGATGATGCAATTGTGAAATCTGGTGCGCCTGTTTCTGCTAAAACGATTACTGCTACTATTGATAAGATATAAATAAATACGCTTATAGAAACTACTAATGCGGTTTTCTTTCTATATGTATTTGTTGTTTGTGGTTTATTTAAACTATTAATCAGTTCGGTAGTATCGCCTATTCCTGATATTACTTCATTATAAGCTTCTGTTTTTGTTTTTCCTTCTTTTATTAAATCGTTATATTTTTCGGTTAAATCTAATAATAGTTCTTCTTTTAGTTCTTCTGCTTTATTTGTTTTTGGTGCGTCTTTAAATAATTCGTTTACATATTTTTTTATTTTTTCCATAATATCCTCCTAAATCAATTTATCAATTATTTTTTTTGTTTGTTTCCAATCTTCTTTATCTCTTTCGTATGCCTTTTTTCCTTTAACTGTAATGCGATAGTACTTTCTTCTAGCGCCTAGATTTTCATCGCCCCAATATGATTCTATTAGTTCGTTTTCTTCTAGCCTTTTAAAAGCACAGTAAAGTGTGGCTTCTTTTAATTCGTATTCACCTTTGGTTTTTTCTTTTATCATTTTGTTGATTTCATAACCATAACTATCTTTTTCGTTTAGATGTGCGAGTATTATTGTCTCGGTGTGGCCTCTTATTATATCTGATGTTATAGACAAATTATCACCTCTTTCTATTACATAGTATCATACAGTACTCTGTCTGTCAAGGTACTTTTGAAACAAAAAAGACTTTTGTGTGTAAAGTCTTTTATAGTTCGAACTGTGAATTATAAAGTTCGGCATAGAAACCTTTTTGTTTCATTAGTTCTTCGTGGTTTCCTTGTTCTATGATATTACCATCTTTCATAACTAAAATTAAATCTGCATTTTTGATAGTTGATAATCTATGAGCGATTATGAATGATGTTTTTCCTTTTGCAAGTTCATCCATAGCTTTTTGAACAAGTTCTTCAGTTCTTGTATCAACATTAGATGTTGCTTCATCTAGAATTAAGAATGGCGTGTCTTCTATCATTCCCCTAGCGATTGTTAGTAATTGTCTTTGTCCTGCTGATACGCTATCGTTATCGTCTATTTTTGAATCATATCCGTGTGGTAGTGTTTTGATGAAATGTGAAATTCCAACGGTATCACAAACTTCTTTAATTTTTTCATCACTTATGTTTTCTCTATTATAAACGATATTTTCTTTGACTGTTCCATTAAATAACCATGTATCTTGAAGAACCATTGTAAATAATTCATGAATATTTTCTCTTGTTAAATCTTTTGTTGATACTCCATCTATTTTTATATCACCATCATTTATATCATAAAATTTCATTAGTAAGTTTACCATTGTTGTTTTTCCAGCTCCAGTTGGTCCAACAATTGCTATTTTTTGTCCAGGTTTTGCTTTGGCGCTGAAGTTATTAATTGTTGGTTTTTCGTTACCATCGTATGTAAATGTTACGTTTTCGAATTCTATTTCACCTTTTACTTTATCTTTATCTAAATGTTTTTTTGTGTTTTCTTCTTTAGTTAATTCTTTTTCGTCTAAGAATTCAAATACTCTTTCTGATGCAGCAGCTGTTGATTGTAGTAAAGTAAATGATTGAGCTATTTGTGAAAGTGGTGAAGTAAATAGTCTTACATATGCTATGAAGGCTACGATAACACCGAAGCTGATTACATTATTTACAGTTAATAATGCTCCTACTATACAAACTGCTACATAACCAAAGTTTCCAACAAATGTCATAAGTGGCATCATTAACCCTGATAGGAACTGACTTTTTTGGTTTGCATTATATACTTTGTGATTGTATTCATCGAATTTTTTGTTAGCTTCTGCTCCACCATTATAGGCTTTGATAACATTTAAACCTGAATATACTTCTTCAATGTGACCGTTTAGGTTACCTAATTCTACTTGTCTTGCGACGAAGTATTTTTGGCTTTTACCTAATATTAGGAACATTAAACTAAATCCTAACATACTTGAAATTATTGCTGTTAGAGCCATGATCCAGTTAGTTACGAACATCATGATTATTGTCCCTATGAAAAGTGTTAATGCTCCTACTAGGGTTGATAATGATTGGTTCATTGACTGAGCGATTGTATCAACGTCGTTGGTAACTCTTGATAAGGTGTCACCAGCTTTGTGTTTGTCGAAGTATTTTAGTGGTAGTATATTTATTTTTTCTGAGATATCTCCCCTTAATCTTTTTGCAAATTTATTAGAAACGGTAGCCATGATTATGGTTTCGATATAAGTAAATAAAGCGCTTAATAAATAGATTATTACTAGGAATAAAGCTAAAGCTTTTATTTTTTTCATATTCATAAATGGTTCTACTACTTTTTGGATGTTTTTTGGCATTTCATCTATTTTTGAATATAATTCATTTACCTTTGCATCTTTATCTAGCGTGTTCATTATTTCTATGAATTTTGCTTGATCTTTTGGTGTTATTTTTGTTCCGTCTATTTTAAATTCTTTAAATAGAATATTTTGAATGCTTTCTGGAAATTTGATATCTTTTTTATTTTCTGCATCTTCTTTAGTTAATTTTAATAATTCTATTTTATCTTGTGTTGTTACTTTTATATTTTCGTATGTTGTTTCTGGAAGAATTATTTTTAATATACTATTAGGAAGTTCTAGTAATTTTTCTAAAGCTTTTGTTTTATCTTGTGATGCGCTTATTTCTTTCATTATTTCCATGTATTTTTGTTTTTCTTCTGGAGTTATTGAACTAGAAGCGGCTATATTAAAGTTTGCTTCTTCACTTATATTTAATGAAAGAATTTCTGGCATTTTCTTTTCTAATGTTTTTTCGTCTAAACTAGCTGTAGTTTTTTTAGAAATAGTTTCTAAATTTTCTTTATTAACTACTAAACCATCTGAAATTTGGTCAGTTATATCTGCAAGTTTATCAGGAGCAATTATTGATAAAATTGAACCTAATGCGGCTAAAATTAGGGCAATAGTGATTATAACGCTGAAGCCTTTTAATTCTTTAAATAGTCTTATGAGTGCTTCTTTAAAGTTTTTAGCTTTTTGAGGAGTCTGGTTTTTATTATGCATTTTCTAATTCCTCCTTTGAAAGTTGTGAAAGTGCGATTTGTTTATAGACTTCACAGTTTTTAAGTAATTCTTTATGGGTACCTATACCTACACACTCACCTTGATCTAAAACGACAATTTTATCAGCATTCATAATTGTTCCAATTCTTTGGGCAACTATTAAGCTTGTGG
>CAMYRF010000046.1 GCA_947296775.1 uncultured Mycoplasmatota bacterium | reverse complement strand
TTTAAATGTATAGTTCAGTACCTTCTGCAACATAATATTGTTTTCCTCCAGTTTCGATAACTGCTTTCATATTTCTAACCTCCTTTTAAAAATCTAAGACTCGCCATTAAGGTAACTTTCGTTTTAAAACCTTCTCTGCGCGGTTGTAGAGTGAGGCTCTACACAATTAAAGATTTTATCATATTTTCTTTTTAAAGTCAAACCTTTTCCTTAATATTTCTCTTTCGGTTAGGTATTTTCCTTTACTATAGATTATATGTTTATAATCTCTTTTCATTTGTTTAATGTTATTAATTGTTTTTCTTTTTTTGAAATTTATGTTATAAGTATATCTTTCTAATAGAAATTTATTAAAAATGTTATTATGGTTTTTTAGTTCTTCTAATACTTTTATTATAATAAAAATTATTATTAAAATAAAAATTAGACTTATTTTTATTTTGAAGAATAAAAATATTATAGTTAAAAATGAGATATAAATTGTAAGTAAATGGCTTTTTTTAAAGTTTGTGATTTTATTTAAAATTATATTTAATAATTTGGAGCCATCTAATGGATAAATTGGAAGTAAATTAAAAAATAGTATTAGTTTACTATAGTTTAAAATGTCTTCATTATAATTTATTTTTAATAAGATATATGTAAATATTATTTGTATTAGCGGGCCAGATATTAATATTATAAATTCTTCTTTTAGTGGTTTATTTATCTTTTCTTTAAAAAGTGTAAGTGCGCCAAAGGGTAAAAGAATTACTTTTTCTATGTTCCATTTATAGTATAATGCGGGTAAAATGTGTCCTAATTCGTGTATTAATATAATAATACTGAATATTAAAAAGCCTTTAAAATTGCCAGTTATCATGCTTATAAAGGCTGTTATATAATAAAATATATGTATTTTAAATGTATTTTTGATAATCTAATGCCTTGCCTTCTTTAGTAAATACCATATATAACGTTTTTCCTTCGGTTTCTCCAAGTATTTCGCCCTTTTTGATGTAATCGTATAAACTAACATTTACTTCCTTTAAATTGGCATACCAAACTTCAACATTATCTGGTCTTTGAACTATTATTGTATTTCCGTAATCATCTTTTTTTCCTGCGAATATTATTAAACCACTATCCATGGTTGGAACTACATAATTTTCTTTTACGGTTAGCTTGGCCCCATCTTTATATTTACTGATATCAGAGTATTCGATTTTTTCGGCTGATACTAACTGCGTATCTGCGGTTACATTATCTGCAAGTGGAAGCGATGAGCCGAAATATTTTTTATATACTTCATTTATTTTGGCAAAACTCATGTTGTTTTGAAATACTTTTTTATATACTGCGTTTCTTAGGTCGGCGTTGCTTTTTAGGGTAATTAATGCGACTAAGGTTATTACTGTTAAAACTAATATCTTACTTAAACACCTAGAAAAAAATGATGGTTTTATTTTTTCTTTAGCTTTTTTTGCCATATTATCACCTAATAATTTATATTCGATAGCTTTTCCGTTATTCATATTTTTCTAAAAATTACGAACTTTCTTTTTTTAGGTGGTTTTGTGTTACAGAATTGGGATTTTTGTCTAAGACGAATTTCCCGTTTTTGTATGTTTTAAGTCTGCAAATTTGGCAAATTTGGCATTTGACCTTTGTTTTTGTTTAGTTTATATTAATTTCTCGGAAACATTTTAACCGCTATTGGTGTCTGCCTTTCTAGTTTCAGGGGGTTCCTGGAAAGGAGGGCTTGATATTATGACAAAAAAAGATTTTCTAATCCTAGTATTGCTTATAGTTATCATTTTATTAGTTGCTCTTCTATGGAAGGGTCTTAATTAATAAAGAAAGACACCCCATATAGGAGTGTCTTCTCTAAAAACCATTAGGGCAGACATTGATATGTTACAATGTTTCCCATTAATTAGAGTATATCACAAATAAAAATGTTATTCAATATATTTTTATTTGTGTTTAATTTATTTGTCTTCTTTTAATTTTATATCAAACACCGAAGGTCCTTCTATTAAATTACCATCTATATCAAATCTTGATCCATGACAAGGACAGTCCCAAGTTTTATCTGCATTGTTAAAAATAAGTGAACATTTAAAATGAGGACATGTATTTCTTACTACATGTTTTTTACCTTTTTCATCTATATAAACACCGCAAGGATGGTCATCTATATTAGTTATGTATGTTTTGTTATAAAAGTCTTTATTTTTGTCTAATTTTGTTTCTATATAAGTTTTTCCTATTTTGAAATTGCTTGTTATAAAGTTTTTAGTTTTTTCTACCGAAAATGGCCTATCTAATTTAAATAAGGTTTCATACTTGTTTTCTACATTATTTACTAAATCAGCTATTATTTTGCCTGCTAAAACACCATTGGTCATTCCCCATTTGTTAAAGGCTGTTGCAATAAATATATTTGGATGATTTTTGTTTAGCCTGCTGATAATTGGAATATGATCGTGCGATTTCAAATCATGGGTTAACCACACTTCTTCTGGTTTATCTTTAAAATAATTATTATAGAAATTTATAAGTTTGTCTTCTTCTTTTTTGTAATCTATATTATCAGATAGATCGTGAGAAAAACCACCTACTATTATATTATCTTTATAGAACCTTACAGAATATATTTCTTTATCTATGTTTATAGCGTTCCATTTTTCATTTTTATGTTTTGCGGCTAAAGCATATGACTGATTTAAACCTAGTTTTACTGGCATTAATCCTGGTAAAACAAAAAATGGGTAATGTGTTGTAATTATTACTTTATTTGATGTAATTGTATTTCCGTTTTTTGTTTTTATAATATATTTGTCTTTCTTTATATCCATATCAATGGCTGTTGTGTTTTCGTATATTTTTACTTTATCTTTAATTATTTCTTTTATTCCTATTACATATTTTAAAGGGTGAAAAACATATGTGTCCTCTACTTTTATTGCGTCTTTATAAGGAATATCTACTGGTAATTTTGCATCTTCAAATTTGGTATCTGTTTTAGAAAGGAAATCTCTTTCGTTATTTAGTCTTTTATCTTCTTCGGTAGTAAAAAGATATGAATCGCTTTTTTCTAAATCACAATCAATATTATATTTTTTTATATTATCTAATACCATTTTAATCGCATCTTTTTGTGATTCTAAGTATCGTTTAGCGGTGTTGAAGTCATGCGCTTTTTGAATATCTGTATATACGGTTCCTTGAAGATATGTTAGTTTTCCAGTTGTATGTGAAGTAACTCCATACCCTATTTTATCTTTATCGATTAAAACTACATTTTCATTATCTTTTAGATTTAATGCGGTATTTATTCCAGCCATTCCGCCACCAATAATTAATATTTCGCAATTTATATTTTCTTTTAATTCTGGATATATTTTTTCGTTTATTTCATTTGTCCAAATAGATTTTTGTTTCATTATATTTTCTCCTTTATATCATTATGAGAAGAAAAAACTTTTTTTATTCATAAAAGAGTGTTTTTTATAATTGTTTATAATTTGTTTTGTTCATAAAGTATATTAGGAGGTAATGTATGAATTTCAATAATGAAAATTATGAAAGAGCTTTACGTAAAATAAAATGTGATGAACGTTGCAAACCAACTTGTTGTCAAGGTATTCAAGGTCCAACTGGGCCGACTGGACCTGCTGGAAGCAATGCAAATTCTACCTCCTGTTTTTGTGTAGATCAAATGAGAAATGTTATAGAGCAAATAATTGCATTATATCCTAATGATAATTTGATTGTTGCAATGGAAAGTGGAAATAACGCGAGTGGAAGACCTGGATCACTATTACCTGGACCTAATAACAATCCAAATTCCGGGTTATTTCAATTAGTTAATGCACAGGGAGTTCCAGAATATGTAAAGCGGAAATAATTAATAAATAATAAAAAGAACCTATTAATGGGTTCTTTTTATAAATAATATTTATTTGTTATATTTAAGTCTTCGTCTAATTCATATACATATGGTTTTCCTGTTGGTATTTCAACATTCATAATTTCTTCGTCACTTATATTTTCTAAATGTTTTATTAAAGCGCGAAGGCTATTACCGTGAGCAGATATAATTACATTTTTACCTTGCTTTAATTCTGGTTTTATTTCTTCATTATAGTATTCTACTACTCTCTTTATGGTGTCTAATAGGTTTTCTGTGGTTGGTAATTCTTCTTTTGGGATATCTTTATATTTTTCATCATTACCTGGAAATCTAGGGTCATTTATTTCTAATGCGGGAGGCCTTACATCTGCGCTTCTTCTCCAGATATGTACTTGCTCATCACCGTATTTTTTTCTAGTTTCGTCTTTATTTAGTCCTTGCAGTGCGCCATAATGTCTTTCGTTTAATTTATAACTATATTTTATTGGAATATTTAAATTCATTTCTTCTAAGGCGTAATTTAGTGTATCTACTGCTCTTTTTAATACTGAAGTAAAAGCTATATCAAATGTTATATCATTTTGTTTTAATGTTTTTCCTGCCTCTTTGGCTTCTTCTATTCCTTTTTCACTTAATTCTACATCTGTCCAACCTGTAAATTTATTTTCTTTATTCCATACACTTTGTCCGTGTCTTAATAATACTAGTTTCATATTTAATCTCCTATCTTCATTGATTATATCACTTTTTTTATTTTTCTATCAAGAGAAAAGAAAATAAAAAGATTATAAAATATAGAAATGGTAAGAGGTTAATGCCAATATACAAGTACGTTTACTAAATTGATATCATTTTGTGTTTAAGGACACAAATAATAAAAAAACTAGATTGATAAATATCAAATCTATTAATATTTTATCATGCATTTATAGAGATTCAACTAATTTTCGAAAAATAATTACTTGTTCAATTTCTTTTCGTATATATAACCTTGTTCTGTAATGGTGTCCTTACATTTATTTGGCTCCCCATTTGGAATAGTTTTTTCATATATTTTCTTACAACCAAGACTCTCATAAAATTTAAAATTACAAGATTCATCAGTTAATATTTGCAAACATTTAACATTATCATCTTTAGCATATTCAAATATCTTTTCAAGCATCTTTTTTCCTAATCCTTTACCACGATAGTTTTTATCAAGAATAATGATACTTATCTCACCATCAAATTTTTCTTGTAACTCATCAGGAGCATAGTCATAATCATCATTATATTTAATAATTGCTTTTTTATCTTTTATTAGTGGGCTATGAATTAAAATTACTTTAATAATATGATAAAATTTCTTCTTTATAATATTCTTGTTTGAGTTCCATTTTGCATAGCCACAAAAACCTATTAACTTACCATTATCTTTTTCTATAACCATTTTTTCTGTTTCTTCCAATATTTCAAGTAGATAAATCCAAGCACATACATTACCCTTAGCTTTAGATGAAATTTTACCCAAATCCCATTCATTTGCCAATAACTCAACTGCTTGTTTCATTTCACTTAACTTCATATCTTTTCACCACCAAAAATAAAATTTATATTGAAAATCATAAATACTGTTACAAATTTAATCGATATAATCTTTCGATTCTTGATTCTTCATTATAAGTATCTATTTCAGAAATATAATTTCATCCAAATTTTTCATATAGACCTATATGTTTTGTATATAAAAACAGTTCATTAAAATTCGTATTTTCCTTTGCCATATTTTTAACATTATCTAATAATTTTCTACCATATCCCATTTTCCTATATTTTTCATCTATGTAAACATTTGCTAACCATGGATATATATCTGGTCTTACACTTAAATCCTCATAAGTAAATTGAAACATTCCGATAATATTCCCATCTAAAAATAATCCGTAAGTTTGGGGCAATCTATTTTTCTGTAAACTATTTTTCATAAAACATTTTACTGCGTCAAAACTATATCCATCTCTAATTCCTCACCAATTATACATCCAAGTTGTTATTGTATTTAATATACTATCATTAATATCAATAAGTTGTTTTAACTCCAAATCCATATATGAAACCTCCATTATTTATCTTTCCTATGCATATCTATTATAGCACTTTTTTATAATTTTATCAGTATGCTTCATCAGGTGGAATTTTAGAGAATAATTCTTCTTCATTTTCTGCACGAGTTTCATTATCTTTTGATATTCCAATCATTCCCATATTAATTTTTGTTTTAGTTGTATCAAATTTTTCTATTGGGAATATTCTAACAACTTCATCATTATCTTCTTTTTGAGTATCAAACATTCCAGTTTCAAAATCTAATATCCCTTCATAATAATGAATATCATAATATTCTTTTAATCTCATAATATGTTCATATACTTTATCTTGAGGAAGATAATTAGAAAATCTTACATAACCGATTTCAGAGGCATCAAGTTTAACAAATTTCCAATCGATATAACCTTCATCATATAGACTCTTAAAATCTTTAAAAAATGTACTTCTAAAGTTAATTGTATCTACAATATAATCGCCATCTATATCAAATTTTAAGGTAATATCTTCTATGTAATTCATTATGATTTTTCCTTTTTTTCTCTTGTTAAATCTTTCCGTGTAATAACGATTTGATTGTAAAGATTGGGTAGTTTTATTTTGTTGATAAAATCAATATCACTTTTAATCAAAATATCTTCTTTTGTAAATTTTAAGTCTTTCACTTGTTCATCTTCTAATATTTGTCTTTCTAATTCTTTAATATTATTTTCTATAATAGAAATTTCTTGTTTATATTCCTCTAAAGTAAAAGCCTCATTAATATATGCTTTTCTAACTCGTTCTTTCTTCCTTTTACACAACAAAAAATCAATTCCATTTCTAGAATTGATATTTATCATTAAGCTCTAACTATAAAAGTTCGAGCAGATTCTTCTCTGGTGCCTGTGAAGAAGAAGTCGAATAACTTTTCTCAAAAGCAATAGTAGGTAGTAAAAATTACTAACTAATATAAATATAGCATAATTTTATAATTTTAGGAACAAAAACAGACTAATTTTTATAAATTAATCTGTTCGAAAAATTGTAATTTTTAATAATAACTTATTTTTTTTGATTGTTTTCTTTTTTCTTTTTACTCCACCAAGTACCAGTAAGTGTACAGCCTCCACCAATAAATATAAATAGTATCATAA
>CAMYRF010000045.1 GCA_947296775.1 uncultured Mycoplasmatota bacterium | reverse complement strand
ACTTGCTAAAGAACTTCAGTAAAAACCTACTAGCAAGAGTTTATTCATATTAGATGAACCAACTACGGGTCTTCATAGTGATGATATTAAAAAGTTATTAGTTATTTTAGATAGAATTGTGGATAATGGCGATACTGTACTTGTTATTGAACACAATTTAGATGTTATTAAAGTGGCAGATCATATTATTGATTTAGGTCCTGAAGGTGGAGATAATGGTGGAACTATTGTATATAGTGGAACTCCTGAAGAGCTTATTAATGTAGAAGAAAGTTATACTGGTAAATTTTTAAAACCTTATTTAAAATGATATTCGTTTGAATATCTTTTTTTGTAAACATTTGTATAATTTTTAACTAAAGAATCGAAATTTATTATATTAACAGTTATAATGAATATAAGTTTTGTTATTTTGCGAGAGTTGAGTTAATTTTATTAGTAGTAGAAGGAGTATGTAATGAGGGAATTAACAATTTTAATGCCTTGTTTAAACGAAGCAGATAGTTTAGAATCGTGTATCAAAAAAGCAAAGACATTTCTTTCAAGAAATGGTATAGATGGAGAAGTGTTAATTGCAGATAATGGTAGTACAGATGGTTCTACTACTATTGCTTTAAGTAATGGGGCTAGAGTAGTAAATGTTAAAGAAAAAGGTTATGGTAGTGCTTTAAGAGAGGGGATTAGAAATTCTAATGGTAAGTATATTATTATGGGAGATAGTGATGATACTTATGATTTCTTAAATTTAGAATCATTTTATAAATATTTAAAAGAAGATTATGATTTGGTAATCGGTAATAGATTTAATGGGGGAATAGAAAAAGGGGCAATGCCGTTTTTAAATAGATATGTTGGTAATCCATTTTTAAGTTTTTTTGGAAGAATATTATATCCTTGTAAAGTTGGAGATTTTCATTGCGGACTTCGAGGAGTAAATAAAGAAAGAATATTGAAATTAGATTTAAAATCTAATGGTATGGAATTTGCTAGTGAAATGATAGTTTTGTGTTTAAAAAATAATTATAAAATAAAAGAAATAGATACTACGCTTTCTGTTGGTAAAAGACAAAGGAAACCTCATTTAAGACCAGTAAGAGATAGTTTAAGACATATAAAAATATTGTTGAAATTAAGAAAATAGATTTATAAAATTGCACGTTTTGAAGTGATATACTAAAAGTAGATAAATAAAAAAAGATATAATCTACTTTTTTGTATGCTAAAATAGATGGGAAAGAGAGATGTTAATATGGAAAATAAAGTGTTTAGATAAAAAATAATTTGCCAAATTATGTAAAAGTTGTTTCTAATTTAAAGTAATTATTAATAAATATGATATACTTTAATTATAGAAAAGGTGAGTTTATGAGTAAAAATGTTGAGATGATAAAATCTTTTTTTAAAGTAATTCGTGGCATAGATGAAGGGATTGTTATTCCTAATATGTATGCAGCTAATGTTTTTGAAATAGATTATGATTATCTTCATGAAAAAGGTATATATAATTTAATTTTTGATATTGATAATACTATACTTCCTGTAAATGGGATGGATGTTTCTAAAGAACTTCAAAATTTATTTTCCAATCTTAATAAAAGAGGTTTTAATATTTTGATTGTATCTAATAATACTAAAGAAAGAGTAATTCCTATTGCTTATAAATTAGAAACTGGTTATTTATTTAAAGCTGATAAACCTAAAAAGGAAGCTTTTGAAAAGGCTTTGATTACTTTGGATGGTAATATAGAAAATACTGCCATGATTGGTGATCAAATGCTTACAGATATTAAAGGGGCGAATGAATTTGGAATTTATAGTGTTTTAGTAGATCCTGTAAGTGATAAATATGATTTTAAAACGGGAACTAGTAGAATTTTACAAAATATTATGATTAAAAAAATGGGTAAAAGAAAAAGTTTTATTATAAATAATTATTATAAAAATAAGGAGGAAAGATAGTATGACACCACATAATGAAGCTAAAAAAGGCGAGATTGCTAAAAAGGTTTTAATGCCTGGTGATCCTATGAGAGCAAAATATATTGCTGAAAAGTTTTTGAAAGATGCAAAGTTAGTAAATAATGTAAGAGGAATGTATGCTTACACTGGAACTTATGAAGGAACTGAAATTACGGTTATGGGATCTGGAATGGGAATTCCTAGTATTGGTATTTATGCTTATGAATTATTTAAATTTTATGATGTTAGAGAAATTATTAGAATAGGTTCAGCAGGCGCTAATGATCCATCTTTAAAATTACTTGATGTTGTTTTAACTAATAAGGTTTATAGTTCTAGTAATTTTGCTTTAGATATCAATCAAGATGATTGCCACTTTGTTTTGCCTAGTTTAGAACTTAATGAAAAAATTATCAAAACTGCTAAAGAAAAAAATATTGATTTACATGTTGGTATGACTAATAGTAGTGATGTATTTGATGCTTATATAACTGATTTGAATGCTTATTTAAATAGTTTACCTGAAGGTATTTTATCCACTGAAATGGAAGCTTTTGCTTTATGTTATTTAGCAAAAATGTTTGATAGGAAAGCTACTTGTTTAATGACTATTGTTGATTCTAAGTTTACTTCTGAAGTTGTTAGTAGTGAGCAAAGAGAAAAATCTTTAGATACAATGATTAAACTTGCTTTGGATGCTATAAAATAGATAAAAAAAGATATAATAATAAAGAGGTGATTTGATGGAATACACTAAAAAGGAAATGGATAATTATAATTTATATTTTGTTAAAACTAAGAAATTTAAAACGATTCATGTTTCTTTTAATTTTAGTAGAGAAAGAACTAAAGAAGAAGAGGTATATAGGTCAATTCTTTTTAAAATTTTACTTAATGGAACTAGTGATTATCCTAATTTAGATGAATTATGCAGGAAAAGAATGAGTATATATAATCCATCTGTTAGAATGGGAAGTGAAGTAACTGGTCTTGATAGAATAATTTATTTAGATACTGTTTTTGTTAATGAAAAATATACTGAAAAAGGTATGAATAAAGCAAGTATTGAATTTGCTTTATCTCACTTATATAATCCTTTGGCTGAGGATGGTTCTTTTGATGAAAAAACTTTTGAAATAGCTAAACATAATTATATCGAAACTATGAAAAGAATAAAGGATGATCCAGATCGCTATTCTAAAGAACGTATATGGGAAGAGATGGATATTTATCCTAATGGTGAATTTGGTATTAATGAATGTATTATGTTTGCTGAAAGCTTAAGTTCTAAAGATTTATATGAGTATTATCAAACTTTATTTACGGAAAATAGTATGGATATTTTTGTCGTTGGTGATGCTTCTGAAGAGGAATTTATGGATATTATTGACGGCGCTATTAAAGGTGATTTTAAAAAACGCCATAGGGATCGTTATATTAGTAGAAAAGCTAATGAGCTTAAGGTTGTTACTGAAACTTCTGATACAAAACAAAGTAAACTGGCAATTGGTCTTAGATATGAAAGTTTAACTGATTTTGAACGTAAATATGTGTCTTTAGTTTATAATAATATTTTAGGTGGTGGTTGGACTAGTAAACTTAATAGGGTAGTTAGAGAAAAAAATTCACTTTGTTATTATGTTTATGCGACTAGAAGAATACCTTTTGGTGTTTCGTTTGTTTTTGCTGGTATAGATGCTTTTAATTATGATAAAACGGTAGGGTTAATTAAGAAACAAATGAAGGACATGGAAAATTCTATTAGTGATGAGGAATTACAAAGGGTAAAGGATGTTTATTACAATGCATTAATTTCGATAGGGGATAGTCAGTATTCCATTTTAAATAGTGTTATGGGTATGGTGTTTGGAGATGCTGATAGTATTTCTGATAGAAGAAAGAATATGGAAAAAGTTACTATAGATGATGTTAAAAATATTGCTAAAAAGGTAAAAATGGAAGCTATATATTTACTAGAAGGAGGCCTTAGTGATGAAAAAGAAAACTTATAAAACTATAGATTTAGATGTTTATGAAGAAACTTTGGACTGTGGTCTTCAAGTATTTATTTGTCCAATGGACAGACATGATGTTTTAGCAAAAATGACAACTCATTATGGTAGTGGGATTATTTCCTTCAAACCACATTTAAAGGATAAGTTTACGGAAATACCACTTGGAACTGCCCATTTTCTTGAGCATAAGATGTTTGCGAAAGAAGATGGTTCTGATATTATGAGTATTTTCCAAATGAATGGTGCAAGTAGTAATGCTTATACGTCTAATCATGTTACTAGTTATTATTTTGAATCTCCTAATAAGTTTTTAGAAAATTTAAAGGCTTTATTAGATTTGGTTACTAAACCTTATTATACTGATGAGAATGTAGAAAAAGAAATGGGAATTATTGATCAGGAAATAAAAGCTGGGTTTGATAATCCTTATGAAGCTATTTATCATACAACAATGCTTAATGTTTTTAAAACTTTACCTTATCGTTATCCAGTAGCTGGTTATACTGATTCTATTAAAGATATTACACCTACTGTTTTGTATGATTGTTATAATACTTTTTATCATCCGTCAAACATGTCTTTAACGATTACTGGTAATGTTAATCCTAAGGAAACTATAAAATTTATAAAAGAATATTATGATAATTTAGATTATTCTAACAGGCCAAATATTGAAATTAAGAAATATGATGAACCTGATGAGGTTTATAAAAAAGAGGAAACAATTTATAAAGAGGTTACTAATAATATTATAGAAAATGGATATAAAGTTAGTTTTAAAAATATTGACATAGATTTGCCCAAAGCTTTTGCATATATTTCTATTTATTTAAATATTAAATTTGGTGGTATTTCTAAGTTTAATAAAGATGTTTATGAGGATAAAAATATTTTAGGTCCAATTAGTTTCTGGAAAGATCTTTATGATGATTATTTATTTATTGATTTTAGTACTGAAGTAATAGAGGTTAAGGATATTTTCGAAAGAATTTATAATAATTTGAATGATAAGGAATTTAGTATGGAAGATTTTGATTTATTTTATAAAAATGCATTAAAAGAAATTGTTATGATGAGTGATAGTGTTGGACAAATGAATAGCTTAATTGATTATCAGATTAGAATGTTTGGTAAAGTATTATATGATTATTATGATATTTATAAGGGTTTGAATTATAAAGAATGTGTACAATTTATTAATTCTTTAGATTTTTCTAATAATACTAGAACTATTGTAACTAAGAAATAAGAATAATTTAAGTTTTATATACAGGGTAATCTTTCGAAAAAATTACCTTGTTTTTTTTTTTTTTTTGATATAGTGTATACGGTGAAATAGGATATGAGAATAAGACGAAGGAAAAATAGACAAATAAAATTTATAATGATAACGAGTATAAATTTATTATTTATATTAACATTAGGGTATGCCGCTTTTAGTACTAATTTAAATATAAGTGCTAAAGGTAATATTGTAGATAAGAAAATGACATCTGGAGATTTAAAAAATCTTTATTGTAATGCTAGTAATGGAGATGGTCTTTATAAGGATGTTTATGAAAATGGTAGATGTTTTTATAGAGGGGCGAGTCCTAATAATTATATTGAATTAAATGGTGAACTATGGAGAATTGTTTCTGTTGAAGTAGATGGAACAATGAAAGTTATTAAAAATACAAGCATTGGACTTAAAACGTTTGATAATGCTAATTATAGAACTACTGGTTATTGTTTATCGGGTGCTACTTATGGTTGTAATGCATGGATGGCTATGAATAATTATACTAACACTAGTGTTACTGGAAATGTTGATAAAGATGCTTCTATAAATATATATTTAAATAATGATTATTATAATAGCTTAGATGCTATGCTAAAACAAAATATTGTTTCTAATACTTTTAATGTTGGTGCTACTTCATATAATGAAACTAATTTAGGTCAAAGTGTTACTGATGAAAAAAGACTAACTTGGAAAGGTAGAATAGGACTTTTGTCTATTAGTGAGTTTGTTAGAGGTAGTATAAACGAAAAGTGTATAAGTGTTAATGCTTATTTAGGTGATTCAGAATGTTATAGTAATAGTTCTTTACACAACTATTTATTTGATATTATTACAAGTGAGGGAAAATACAATGGCTGGCTTATTACTCCATATGTTTCTAATAGACATGATCCTTTTTTGGCACGCTCACATGGAAGTACTAGTAGTCATGGTAAAGGAGCGGCAGGAGAGGCTAATATTCTTCCTGTTATGTATTTAAAATCTGATTTAGTGTTTTCTGGAAAGGGCACGGAAACAAATCCATTTGAAATAAAAGAATAGAATTTTATTTGTTATTGCATATATTTGTATTGGAGTTGCATTTTATCTAAAAATATGGTAGAATTTATAGAGCTGGGAGGAATTATCATGCAAATATTATTAATTATAATTTCTATTCTTTTAATTGCAATTGTAATATTACAAAGTGGTAAATCTGCTACTGCAAGTAGTAGTATCATGGGCGGTAATGATGAATTATTCGCAAATCGTAAAGAAAGAGGTAGTGAACTATTTATAACTAGACTTACTTGGGTTTTAGGTTTTGCTTTCTTTATAATTTGTATTTTAATGGAATTTGTATTATAACAGCCCTGATTATGTGTGCTGTTATTTTTTGAGAGGGGGATATGTAATGTCAGATTGTTCTGGAATTAAAAAATATATCAGATTAGAAGAACTTGAAAGTGAAGAATATCGCTTAGATGAGTTTGTAAAAAGTATTAAAGAGGCTTTAGAGGGTAGAGAAAGTGAAGAATGTAGTGTTCAAAACTTTGCTTTTATTGTACGCGTTGCCTGTAATAAAGTAAGCGATTTATTTAAAAAATATGAAGATGTTGTTATAACTTCAGAATATGTTTTACCATTATGTGAAGAAAAAGAAGCGTATAAAATATTTGAAGAATGTGTTTTTAGTTTTTATTCGGATTATGAAAATGAAATGATGAATGAAGAATTATTATATCGTAAGCTTATTATTGCTCATGATCATTTAACGAATTCTATAAAACCAAAAGGTTATGTTAAAACATTACAAAGATAAAATTAAAAAATGTGACAAGGTATATCTATCAAAAAAATTACCTTGTTTTTTTTTTTTTTTTTTTTTTTGATATAGTGTAT
>CAMYRF010000044.1 GCA_947296775.1 uncultured Mycoplasmatota bacterium | reverse complement strand
TGTATATACAGTTTCTCCATCTGATTTAAAATATAAAGGTAATAAACATACTGTAATACAGCATATTATTCCTAAAAATATAGAAACATTAATTATCTTTTTATTTTCCATTTTTGATTTAGAAATAATAAAGACATATAAGGTAAATAACATTATCCATAATATTAAATAAATTAAATACAATTTTGAAATTATCGCACCCACTAATGGAAATAATTCATAATTCTTTGCAAAATAATAACATGGAAAACCAATAATAGTTCCAATTAAACTAACTATAATAATATAAGAATAAATTTTATTTTCTAGGGTTATTAGCCTTTGTTTAGAAAAAAACACAATAGCTAATAGAGCAATAAAAAATAAACTACATACTGTAAATGATGTTCCTACGCCCATATAACATCCCCCATTCTACAAAACAGTATACCATAAATAACAAAAAAAATCTATTAAACACTAGTATAAATTAGCATTTATAGATTTTTATTTTGTTCCTATTTGTATATTCCAAATGTTTTAACTTTTTGTGGAAAACTAGGTTTTAAATTGTCGTCAAGTTTAATTGAAAAATCTTCTATTTCTCCATCTTTTATTTGTCCAAAAATAAATTGGTGTTCTACAGCAAGTTTTTCTCCAATTTCAGTTAATTTTTGAACATCTATCTTAGTTGCAGAAGTATATGGAACAGCATCTTCACTTAAATATACATACCATAAATTATTTTCTCTTTTAGACAGTTTATCATGGCATATCCCTGAAATTTCCTCATGTACTTCAAAGAATTTTTCATAATTTTCTTTATCTAGAACTATGAAAGACATCGGACGTTTACCCTTTTTACCTTCATTATAAGGAATTCCAACACTTACACATTTTAATGCATGTGGTGAAGACATAATTACATTTTTTACACCTAATAATGAAACCTTTAATCCATCAGGTCTTTTAATTTGATCATTTTTAAGTCTACCATAACATTTTATTAATCCACTTTCATCCATAGATACAACATCACCCGTATTAAGCCATCTAACACCATCTTCACCAACAAAAGTGATAGACTCAGTTATATCAGGTTTCTTATAATATCCATTAAATAATGTATCCCCAGTCTCAAATAATAAACCTTTTTTATTATCACCTAATTTTAAAGGTTCGCCTGTTTCAATATCAACTATTAATACATTATTCCCAATATGTGGAATACCAGTAGTTCCAGGTACATTACTAACATCAGATTGTCTAGTAGCATCTGCTCCACCCATTTCAGAAAGGCCTCTACCACCAGAAAGAACTAAATTACCATATTTACTCATTTTTTCCATAGCAGCAATTTCTTCTTTTTCCTCAAAAACATCTCCACCATAAATAATCATATCCATATAAGAAATATCTTTTTGATTTTGTTCAACATAATCAGCAAAACTAATAACCATATATGGTGTCATCAACATTAAATTTGGTTTTAACTCAGTAACAATCCTTGGAAGGTCATCAATTTTATAATATGGTAAAGGTATTATAGTAACACCAGAACATAATCCTAAATGAAGTCCACTATTTAAACCAAATGATGATTTAAAAGGAATATTTCCTAAATATGTTTGCCCTCTTTTTGGAGCAATAGGACTACAGTGAATTGCCATAAAGTTTTGATTTAAAGTTTCATTAGTTAATTCTACTGGTTTAGGCAATCCTGTACTACCACTAGTAAAAACAATAGCTGCTGTTTCTTTTGGATTATACTCATTATCAGAAACTGCAGGATGCATCATACCAGATGTTACAAAAGTTTTTAAATCTGTATAACTGGCATCAGGTAAAGAGTCCTTATCTGATAATGAAACAACAGTTTCAACACTTGTTTCGTCCATAACATTTTTACAATTTTCTAAAAATGGTGGCATAGTAATAAGCATTTTACAATCAGTCATATTTAAACTAGAGACTAAACCATCTCTATTAATATTAGCTTCGGTTAAAACTGGAATTGCACCAATTTTACTTAATGCATAAATCATAATTGCCATTTCTGCACAGTTAAGTAACCCAATAGCTACTTTATCACCTTTATTAATACCATAACTTTTAAAAGCTTGGGCAAAAACATTTACTTGTTTGAAAAAATCACCATAAGTAACTGGCCCTTCTTTTTTCATAAATGCAATACCATCTAAATTATCAATATTACTTTCAACAAGCATTTGCCATATTGTTTTTTCAGCTATGTAGTAATTACTAGCTTCTTCAGTATATAATTCTTCCCATGGCTTATCCATAAAAGAATATCCTGTTTTTTCATTACTATTAGTATCATATTTCTTTAAAAATTCATTGTATTTTTTTTCTACAATTTTAGTTAATTGTTTCTCATCCATTTAAATTCCCCCTATAATACAACATACTACATAAACGTATTATAGCAGGTTTTAAAAAAAATGCAACTTCAAACGACAAAAATCATAAAGAAAAAAGTCTCTTAACAAATTAAGAAACTTTATATATAATTTTTATTAATTTTATTCTGAAAACTTTTTAGCTTGTTCATTTATTAAATCAGTATCTTCAAAATAATTAATACCCATTGCGTTTTTTACTTTTGCAGTTGTTTCTGCAGCCACACTTTGAGCTTTTTTACTACCATCAAATAAAATTTGATAAACTTCAGGGATCTTCTTTTGATATTCTTCCCTTCTAGTTCTAATTGGTTCTAAAATTTCTTGAAGAACGTCATTTAAAAACTTCTTAACCTTCATATCACCTAAGCCACCACGTTCATAATGAGCTTTTAATTCTTCTAAATTCTTATATTCAGGTAAATATTTTTCGAAATGTTCATCTTTAGCAAACGCTTCAAGATAAATAAATACAGGATTATTTTTAGTTTCACCTGGATCTTCAACCTTTAAATGATTAGGATCAGTATACATTCCCATTACTTTCCTTTTGATTTCTTCTGGAGAATCTGATAAATAAATACAATTACCTAAAGATTTACTCATCTTAGCTTTTCCATCTAGTCCAGGTAATCTGCAGCAAGTTTCATTTTCTGGTAAAACAGCTTTAGGTTCTACTAAAGTTTCACCATACATTGAATTAAAACTTCTAACAATTTCTCTAGTTTGTTCAATCATAGGTAATTGATCATCACCTACAGGAATGATATTCGCATTAAATGCAGTTATATCTGCAGCTTGACTTACTGGATAAGTTAAAAATCCAGTAGGAATACTAGTTTCAAAACCACGCATTTTAATTTCTTGTTTTACGGTTGGATTTCTTTGTAAACGTGATAAAGTAACTAAATTAAGATAATAAAAAGTTAATTCACATAATTCAGGTACTTGTGATTGAAGATAAATAGTTGTTTTATTTGGATCAATACCACAAGCTAAATAATCAAGTGCGACTTCTATAACATTTTGTCTTATTTTTTCGATATTATCAGCATTATCAGTTGTTGCCTGAGAATCTGCAATTTCGATATAAATTTCATCATATTTACCAGAATTTTGCATTTCAACCCTTTGCATTAAAGAACCAACAAAATGACCTAAATGTAGTTTTCCAGTTGGTCTATCACCTGTTAATACTATATTTTTCATAACACATTTCTCCTTTGATTAAAACTATAAATAAGTATACCATAAATCAAAACAAAAAAACAGCCCAAACTACAGGCTGTCTACAGCTAAAAACATAAATCATACTGCAATTACATTGTATCACATTTTGTCGAAAAATGGAATAGTTTTTATTTAGTTTTTAAAATTAATTTTAAAATTCATAATTTCAAATCTATAATTTTTTTGTTGATGCTCAATCACTAACTCTAACATTGACACCATCAATATTTTTGTACACTCTTTTGGAATTTTTAGAAACTTTACTAATGATTTCATCTTCCAAATCAAAGCCAAGCATTTCTGACAATCCCATTAAATAAATTGCTACATCTGCCAATTCTGCACCTAAATCATCCTTTTTCTTTCTATAGGCGTCATGTGCTTCAGCAACCTCACCGTATAAAAAGCAAAATTCTTTATTTACATCAGTTGTATTAAATCCTTTCTTAACTTTATTTTGCCAAATATCTTTTTGCATCTTTTTCATGTCCATTATTCTATTCCTCCTTAAATGAATTATAATATTCTATTACTCTATTTAGATTATATAATAAAAATTTTTTTAATTCAATAGGTGTTAAGAAATCGTTATTAATTATCGTAACTACAGGGTATAACATACCATCAACATCTATGTATCCACAATTATCATGAACATCGTTATAAACAAATATATCCTGTCCATAAACTTGTTCCATAGTCTCCTCTGAAACAAAATGTCCACCTCTAGCAAATCTATCTGCATTACGCTTTTTTCTAACATCTAAATCAGAAGTTAAATTTATAATTATAGAATTAGTAGGGTTTGGTAGTTTATTCAAAATCAGCTTAATACTTCTACCATAAATATCTTTTCCAACTTCTTTTTCATAAACAGAATCTAATCCCCTTGAAAATTGGATTATATTGTTTTGTTGATGCAATCCTGTAATAGCATTTTCCAAAATTAAATCCCATAATATTGGTCTTACAATATCATGTCCCTTTCCATTTTTAGATTTTTTACTATAATGATTTATATTATCAAAATCAGATAAATACTCATTATAAATATCATGCATAAATTTTATTTTAGCATCTACTTTTTTAAACATTTCTTCATTTTCATCAGTTGATACATCATCCATCATAAATACTTCTAATAATGGTTCTAAATCATCTATGTCAGTAAAAACAGTAAAATATTGTTTTAAAAATTCTATGAATGTTGTCTTACCCGCACATGAATTTCCAATAACTATAATATTATTTGGTAACCTTCTTTCTTTAACATCAAATTTTAAAAGTAAATCTTCTGAATTCAAATATCCAACTTTTTTTATAGCTACAGAGCTGTTATATATTCCCTGAATAACAGCGGAATGTATATTTTTATTATTTACATAATCAGATAAAAAACCACCAATAAAAGTATCCCCTGCCCCAGTAGTTGAAATAATTTTATTTGCTTTTCGTGGTTTAAAAATTAAATTTTCATTTTCTTTTATTACTATGACTGGTTTATCTTCATTTGTAATTATCTTAATAGGAATTTTTTGAACAATATCTTTTATCAAAGAATATTCTTCCATATTACAAAACAAGATATCTATTTTCTCTAAATATTTTATTATATATGGAATATATTCTTTAACACTATGAAGCATCACATCTATTGATAAAATATTATACTTTATTTTTGGATTTTCTAAAATATTATCTATGTTAACACCTTTTCTAAAAGAAACATGTAAATGATTAATATTTAAGTTCTCTGTTATTGAAATATTACTATCATAATATTTTTCTGCAACACAAGTCCCATCAATTTCATTTATTTTAAATTCAACTAATGGGCTAACATTACCAATTATTTCTATTTTGTTTTTTTCTAGTTCTTTTTTTAGTTTATCATTAACATTACTAATAATTGCAACTCTATTTTCAGAAGAATAGCGACAAGAAAAAGAAGTGTATAGAGCACTACCACCAAAGGTTTTAAATTTACCATTTTTAGTTATAATATGATCAATCGAACTATTTCCTACAAAACAAATATCAATCATTTTAACACAATCTTCCTAACTAATTCTTGCACTTCATTCTCACTCATTTCGTGAGTATCAAATTTATGTACATCAACAAATTGGTTACTATATTCCATAATAGAATCATATTGCCCATTTAATTCATCATAGTATTTTTCAATATTAGAGTAATCAGAATCATCATGTTGCCTGCGTTTTAGTAATTCAACTTTAGGTGCGATCAAATAAATTATAGATACTCCCCTATCTTTATAAGCAAGTAATAGTTTTCTATAATCTTCTAATTCTAATTTGCACATATTTCTAATAACTGGTCCATATACCATTTCACTAATAAAAGAGCGATCTAAAACTAAAGAATCTGTATTATCCTTTAAAAGACTCATATATTTTGTAATTAAATCTAAATTTTTCGAATCATAACCAAAATGATGTTTTGACATACCTTGAGTTACAAGATAATCAACTAGTGTAGTTTTTCCTACACCATCTATTCCTTCAACGATAATCATTGTTTCACCCTCTATCCTTTTGGCGATTACATAAACAAAGTGTTTTTATATTTTCATTGCTATATAATGGACAATTATCTGGCTTATGTTTATTGCAATAATGTCTCTTATAATAAATTAAGACTAAATGAGCCCACCATGTAGCATTCTTGTAATCAGGAATGTCTAAATCACTATATCCATTTTTAATTATAATTTCTTCCAAATCTAAGCCATCAACTAAATCCTGCAATTCCTTTCGGAGTTTATCATGTCCTATTGCATTTTTATAAGATTCAAAACCTAAACAAGGTAATTCAACATCTTTCATACCACTATCGACAGGCATTATTCCTGATTCATAGTACCCACGCATATACAACACACAACATTGAGCCACTTTATAGGATGCTCCATTAACATTTTTTGCAATTAACTCAATTATTTGTTCGTTTGACATATTTAACAATTCTGTCTCATAATTATTGATAAACTCTATCATCGAACGCATATATTTATATCTTGTATTTGATAAACCCAAACCTTTAATAATAGATACTATTTGTTCTTCTGACATATTTGTTATTTCATCATAGCTAAAAGAGTTTAATTCATCTATTATTTTTTTATAGCTATTTATCATACTATATGAAATTCTTGTCGATAGACCTGCTATTAAAAGTCTTTTTCTATAATCTTCTACTTCTAATGGCCACCACATATTATTATCATGATTTTTAAAAATATCTTCTCTTACTTCTGGACAACTACTGCAAACATCCAAAATTTGTTTTAATTCTTCCTTTGTCATACGATCTCCTCTACTGATTATCTCTAAGAATTTTACTAAACATACTTGAATTACTAGAAATTATTGTAGTGTTTAGTTTTTCTTCTAATTCATCTATAAAATGTATTGTTGGTAAATTGGTACATGAAACAACTATGTTTTCATAATCATTATTATAGTTTTCAATGATAAATTGTTTTAACTTATTTACCCCAAAATCAAAATAGTCTTTTGTATTCAATAAATTTAAATTAATACTTTTTAATACTTTAATATTATTTCCAATCAATTCATTTTCTACTTTCTTTCCCAATTCCTCATTATATGGAGTTATAAGCAAACAG
>CAMYRF010000043.1 GCA_947296775.1 uncultured Mycoplasmatota bacterium | reverse complement strand
CCTTTCAGGACTCGCAAATGTTGCAAAACTAAATCCATTACACGCAATTACATTAATAATTATTAGTATGGTTTTAACGATAATCGGTGGTGCAATTCCAGCTAATATGGCCTCTAAAAAAGATCCAGTAGAAGCACTTAGAACAGAATAAAATAACAAAAAAGAATTAATTAAAAAATAATTCTTTTTTTCATTGACTAACAATACCTATGGTGGTAAGATAGAAAACATTGATTAAAAAAGTTATAGAATTTCAAAGATAATATCATAATAATAAGAGGTGATGCGAGTGAAAGATATATATTTAGCTGGCGGATGCTTTTGGGGAGTACAAAAATACTTCGACCTAATCGATGGGGTTATCGGTACCGAAGTAGGATATGCCAATGGCAACAGCAAAAATCCCACTTATCAATCAGTTTGTAAAGGGAGTGGACATGCCGAAGTTGTCCATATAATTTATAATCCAGATATTATTAAACTAGATAGACTCTTAGAATATTATTATGATATAATAGATCCAACAAGTTTTCATAAACAAGGAGAAGACGAAGGAATTCAATATAGAACAGGAATTTATTATACAAACAAAAAAGATGTTGAATTAATCGTAAACTCTCTAGAAAACTTACAAAAAAAATATAAAAAAAAGATAGTTGTAGAAGTAGAAAAACTAAATAACTATACAAGAGCAGAAAAGTATCACCAAAAATTCTTAAAAAACCATCCTTTTAGTTATTGTCATATTCCAAATCATAAATTTAAAGATGTAGTAAGCAAAGATATGACACACTATGTAACCCAAAAGAAAGGGACAGAACCAGCTTTTAAAAATAAATATTATAACCATTTTAAAGAAGGCATATATATCGATATAGACACAAATAAACCATTATTTTCATCAAAAGATAAATATCAAACAGATTGTGGTTGGCCAACATTTAGTAAACCAATAGAAGAAAACAATATAGAAAAGCACCCAGATTTAAGTCACTTTATGTTAAGAACCGAAGTAGTATCAACAACAAGTAAAAACCATTTAGGTCATGTATTCAATGATGGCCCAAAAGAATTAGGTGGAAAACGCTACTGCATTAATAGTGCTGCCATAAAATTTATTCCCAAAGACCAAATGGAAAAACAAGGCTTCAAAGAATATTTAAAATATTTATAATCAAAAGAGGTAGAAAATGAAAGAAACTTTAACAATCGCAACATTTAACTTTCAAAATACATATCATCTATATCAAACATTAAAAGATAAAACAGACTGTTATTCATTCATAAAATTTATTATGGAAAATGATATCGATATATTAGGAACACAAGAAACAACCTTAAGGAATTTACAACTATGTACACCAATCTTAAAAGAATATGGTTATCAAATATATGGAACAGGAAGAATAAAAAGATTAGGTAATATATATCCAGTAAGTTTAGCGAACGAAACAAATTCAATTATATTCAAAAAAGACTTAGGAAAAGGAATCAGTACAGTTAAAATTCCCTGGCTTGGAACTGTATTACCACGAATAATCACAAGAGCCGATTTCGGAGAAATAGTCTTCTTAAATACCCATTTAGATAATATGAATAACAAAGTAAAAGCAAAACAATTATTATTTATAAAACAAATGATAAGAACTTTAGTAAATGAAAACAAAAAAATAATCTTAACTGGCGATTTTAATATGACTTTAAAAAATAAAAACTTTAAAGAATTTATTCAAAGCTTAAACTTACTAGGAATAAAAAGAGTAGAAGCTAACGAAAATAGTTGTAGAGGAATTAATTTTGGACCGCTTGATCATATATTTATTCCAAAAGATTTTGAAGTAGAAGAAATAAAACAGCCAAAAATTTCTATTAGTGACCATAAACCAATTATTGTAAAAGTAAAAGCAAAATAAAATTAAATAATGATTATAGTGATATAGAATTTACATTAGCCCCAGGAGAAAAACATTACATATATATTGTGGTTGGATATGCTGATGTAACAAGTCAACCAGAAAATGTAAGTGCAAACGTTAATCTAGAATTAACTTATGAACAAGAATCTATAGGGACAGAACCATACAATATTAATTATACAAAAGATGAAAATATAGTTTCAATTTCTAAAACAAGTGAATCATGTTCACCAAAAAGGCCAAATGCCTCTTGCTCAGTAATTTTACCAAATATAACTACTGAGCCAGGTTATATAGGAAAATGGGTTGACGAAGATGGAAACACCGTTGGTAGAGCAGGAGACAGTTATCAAGTTAACAGTAATAAAACACTAACTGCTACGATAATCAAAGTTAATGTTGGTGACACAGTAAATGTAAAAGGTTTAGAATGTGGTTTTAATATTTTAAGTATGGATAATCAAAAGCCTTTTTTTATTTATAAGGAAAGTGCGTTTTTCTAAAATAATAAAATTAACCAAATGTTACAAAATGTAGTCTATCATCCACTATTTCACCCAGTGATTTTAAATCTAAACGTTTTTTGTCATCCATAATTACTAAATAAAAACGTCTATTTTTTTTACCTGTCAAAAATAAAGTTTTAGATGGAACACCGTCCATACCTTCAATAACTAAATCAGCCTCATCAGTAGTCCATACAGCTTCATGCTTAACCTCATCAAACTTTATTCCCATATTATTTAATAAATCAATAACTTTTTTCCTCTGCACACAGGCCACCTCTTTTGACCAATATAACAATACATTTTTTCAAATAAATTCATTTTTTAATAAAAACACCTAGAAATTTATATATTTTGTGTTATAATTAAATATGTAATGATTTGTCTCCTTAGCTCAGTTGGTAGAGCAACAGACTCTTAATCTGTGGGTCTAGGGTTCGAGCCCCTAAGGGGACACCATTTTAAAAACAAACCCTTTGATTTCAAAGGGTTTTAATATATTCAAATGAAGAAAAACTTTAACTTTACAAAAAGGAGTAAATATGTTAAACTATCTATCCTTAAAAAAAGGGGGGAAATATATGACACTATATGAACAATTTCAAAATGGACTTAATCTAATTGTATATTGCCAAAAAGCATATCAAAACATATTAAAAGCCATTAGACTAACCATTTTAGAAGACGGATACACTGATAAAAAAGATATGGAAGTATTATGGGAGGCTTTTATATATACTGGAAATATTGAATTTCTTGACAAAAATGAAGATATTAGAAATCTTATCAAAACAAGCTTTAATATGCATAATAATTATATTGACTCAAGAGAACTTGCTATGATCAGAGATTATGAAAGCATGAGTATTGATGAGTTTTTAAATATATATAACAAAAAAACAAAAAAAGTTGTTGATAGAGATAAAAGTAGGATGGTAAAAAGTCTTATAGGACCAAAAGAGGCATTCCTAGACTGCGTTACAATAAGTGGAACCAGAAGAAAAGATAATCAAGACTTTACTTGTAGTATTACATCACCAATAAACGAAAATTGGAAATTATTAGTAGTGTGTGACGGTGTAGGCAGTAGTCATAAAGGTGACAAAGCCTCAGAAATAGTTACTAAAGAATTTATTAAATGGTTTAACGCATATGATTTTAATTATCTAAGCCAAATAGAAAACGAAATCAATCACACTATCGAAAACGCAAGAAACATTATAAAAAAAGAATGTAGTATGGCTGCAACAACCTTTACATTCGCCATTATAACAGATAAAGAAACAATCATTGGAAATGTCGGAGATTCAAGGGCATATATCATAAAAGATGAAAATATAAAACAAACAACCAAAGATGATTCCGAAGTATGGGAAAAATTTGTCGAAAATCCAAGATATCAATACGAAAAAGATATTCTAAGATTCATGCCAGGAAATAACGTTATTACAAATGCAGTTGATTTTTTTCCTTTAACAGCGCTTCAAATATATCATGTTCAAAACAATGAATATGATGGAATTTTACTAACAAGTGATGGAGTAACAGACATTATTTCCGATAATACTATTACTAGAATTATAAATAAAAATAAAAACGAAGAAATTCTAGATAAACTAATGTATGAATCATGTTTTAGAAAACCAAGCTATCCACCAGAAGATTATGATGAACTTTTATATCCAACTCTTCCAGGGAAGGATAATGCCTCTGCCGCAATCTATTTAAAACGTAGATAAAACATTATTGACAATTATTATCTTATACAGTAATATACTCAAAAGAAAGAGAGGGTATGTATGAATAAAATAGCTTTCGGATCTCGTTTGATAAAAAGTCTAGTCATAACAGATACATGTAAAGAATATTTAAACTGTGAAACAACAGTAGGACTAAAAAGAACATTAAATGAAGATTTTGCTGCAACTATTACTTCACCAATAAACAGTCAAATAAAATTACTAGCTGTTTGCGATGGAGTAGGAGGAGCAGAAAGAGGCGAATTAGCTTCAGAATATACAATAAAACATTTAGTACAATGGTTTAACACCTATAACTTTGCCATTGAAAACCCAAATGATTTAGACAAAAAAATTATTAGAGAAATAAAAAGAATAAACCACATCCTAAAAAGAAAATACAAGGAAGCCGAAACAACAATTTCAACTGTCTTAATAGATGAAAAAAACACCCATATATTAAACATAGGTGATTCTAGAACATACATCATAAGCGATAACACTTTAACGCAAGTTACAAAAGATGATTCCGAAGTATGGAATTTCCTTTATCGAAATGGAAAAGGTAAATACACAAAAGATGAATTAAGGTTTATAATATTTAATAATTTGTTAACTAAAACCTTAGGTAGTGGATTTTTCCCAAGATTAAAAACAAATATAATTGATAATAACTCTTATGACGGTCTTTTATTACTAACCGACGGCGTAACCGATATCGTATCAGATAAAAGAATAACCGAATTACTACAAGAAGAAGATTATGAAAATTTTCTAACAAACCTATTAAACGAAGCATGTTACTGTGAAAGCGAAACATACCAAGGAGATAGAAAACCAAAATGGCTTTTCACAGAAACAATTCCCGGAAAAGATAACGCCACAGGAGCAGTATACATAAAAAGAAGCTAATACTAACTAGCTTCTTTTATTTTTTCTAAATAATTAGTGACATATAAATAACAATCATCAAATAACTTATCAAGTTCCTCTTTAGTATGCGTTTTATAACTGATGTTTTTATTAATAACATTCCCACATATCCAAGAATTAATCACATTTAAAGTTTTAGCCAAATCAGAATTACTATATTTAAAGTGCCTAAGCTCTTTAATATTTTCTAAACTTTTATCATTAATATTAATTTTATGGCCCAATAAATTATTTTTAAATAAAACATGACCATATTGATTATATTCACTTTGCTTCATAAACAGTGTTTTTTCATCCTTATCTAAAATAGTTCTATCACTAAGCAAAACACCATTATCAACAAAATGATTTTTAGCAGTATGCATGTTATAAAACCAATCAACTAGCAAATGTACAAAATAGCCTAAAACTATTGGATTATCAAGTTTATCACCATAATTTTTTAAAAACAAATCATAATTAATTCTGCCATTAATGCGAAAATGACTTAAATTTTTATCAGTAATGTTAGAAGGCTCAAAAATAAACCCATCAAGAACATCAGGTAAAACATTACCTAAAATAAAATCATCACCTAGATTAAGTTTTTTATTAAATTTATGTGCAAGTGCAACATGAATAGGCCAAGATGGCATAAAATCAACTCCTTAAATACAACCTAAAAGAAGGAAAAAATCCTTCTATTCAACAGTAACAGATTTAGCTAAATTCTTAGGCTTATCAATATCGCATCCCCTTAACTTAGCAGTCTCATAACTAATTAACTGCAAAGGAATCGCACATACCATTGGACTTATAAAATCGTTTAAAGTAGGTATAACAACTTTATAATCCGCTTCCAAATTATTATCAATCTGCTTAGTAGTAATTAAAGTAATAACCGCACCACGGCCTTTTACTTCCTTAATATTACTAATAGTTTTATCAGCGATATTCTTATCAGTTACAAGCGCAATGACATTAGTTCCATCTTCAATTAAAGAAATAGTTCCATGCTTAAGTTCTCCAGCTGCATAAGCACAGCTAACAATATAAGAAATTTCTTTTAACTTTAAAGACCCTTCCATACTAAGCGCATAATCAATACCACGTCCAATAAAAAAGCAATTATCCTTGTCATACAAAGACTTCGCAATATTTGTATAATCCTTATTAATCATTTCTGAAATAAAACTAGGAAGCTCTTCATAAGAACTAATAATTTCTAAAGCCTTACTTTCACTAATTATTTTTTTATTATAACCAATATTTAAAGCAATCAAACTTAAAATAGTAATTTGCGCTAAATAAGCTTTAGTAGTAGCGACCGAAATTTCAGGTCCCGCCTTAATATAAATAACCTTGTCAGCTTCTCTAGCTAAAGAAGAACCAACAACATTAACAATAGCCAGGGTATCAATTCCCATATCATGCACTTTGCGAAGACAAGCAAGGGTATCTGCCGTTTCACCAGATTGTGAAATCAAAATAACTAAAGTTTTTTCTTCTGCAAAAATCTTTTGATATCTATACTCACTAGCGACCGAAACATTTACAGGAATATTACCATATTTTTCAATTAAACATTTGCCAGCCAAACCAGCATGATAGGCGCTACCACAACCGATAATATCAATCTTATCATATTTACTAAAGTCAGGCATATTTTCATTTAAACTATCAAGACCAAGCTTTAAAAATGGAAAGAAAGTATTTTTAACAACATCAGGTTGTTCATAAATTTCTTTAAGCATAAAATGCTCATATCCATTTTTTTCAGCCACTTCTAAATTACCCTCAAAAGTTATAACATCTTTATTAATAATGTCTAAATTATCATTATAAGCATTAACACTTCTGCTTATTTCCGCGATTTCATTATCATTTAAAATAATATATTTATTAGTATATTTTAAAATAGCAGGTACATCAGAAGCAATAAAACTTTCATCATCATTAACACCAATAATCAAAGGACTATCTTTTCTTACTGCATAAATCTTATCAGGAATATCATCACAAATAATTCCCAAAGCATAAGATCCAATTAATAGTTTTTTAAGTTCAATAATAACTTTTAAAATATCATTTTTTTCAGAATATAACTTATCAAGTAATCCAGCAATAACTTCACTATCAGTCTCAGTTTTAAATTTATAGCCACTCTTAATTAGTAATTTTTTAAGAACTTCATAATTTTCAATAATACCATTATGCACGATAGTAAATTTGCCTATACGATGAGGATGAGAATTAATTTCATTAGGTTTCCCATGTGTTGCCC
>CAMYRF010000042.1 GCA_947296775.1 uncultured Mycoplasmatota bacterium | reverse complement strand
AAGAAAGAAAAATAACCAAATAAAACTTATAACACTAACAAGCATAAGTTTATTATTCATATTAACAGTAGGATATGCAGCTTTCAGTACCAATCTAAACATAACTGCAAAAGGTAATATATTGAATACTGATATGACTACAAAAGAATTAAAAGAAAAATATTGTAATCAAACAACTGGTGATGGACTTTATAAAGATACATATGAAGAAGGTAGATGTATTTATAAAGGATCAAATCCAAGCAACTATATAAAATTCAATGATGAATCATGGAGAATATTAGCTATAGAAGCAGATGGAACTTTAAAAATAATGAAAGCGATAAGTCTAGGAAATATGGCATGGGATTCATCAAACTCAAATAATTGGGATAGACCCGCAACTTTAAACACATATCTAAATAATGATTACTATAACACATTAAGTAGCGAAGTAAAATCACAAATACAAGAACATACATGGGCAGTAGGACCAGTCATAATTGATAATTCTGATTTATTTGCACAAATCGAATTAGAAAATAGTATAAAATGGGATGGCAATATTGGTCTAGTGAGCGCTAGCGATGCACTAAAAGCAAATAGTAATACAAGCTGCAGCACCTTAAAATCATCTTATGATAATAGAACAGAATGTAAATTAACTAACTATCTAATTCCACAAAAAGGGAGAATATGGACAATTTCACAAGTAAATTATAATACAAGAGGGGTGCATAGAATTACTTATGAAGGCAATATAGGAAATGCTGATGCAATGACTAGTGAAGTTGACATTCACCCAGTCCTTTATCTAAAACCAGACGTAACTTTAAAAGGTGAAGGTACAGAAATAAACCCATACGAGATAAATTAAACATGGTATATCTATCAAAAAACAGACATGTAGCAACATATCATCAGTCACACCAGGACAGCGCTAAACTATAAGAACAAATCTTATAGTTTTTATTTTACCTTTTCTATAAATTATGATATTATTAATATAGTAAAGGAGCATATAAAATGAATAATACAATAAAAGATATAAAAGCTAGAGAAATATTAGATTCAAGAGGAAACCCAACCGTCGAAGCCGATGTTACTTTAAATAATGGCATTACTGCAACAGCTAGTGTTCCAAGTGGGGCTTCAACCGGGCAAAGAGAAGCTCTAGAACTAAGAGACAACGATAATAGATATATGGGTAAAGGTGTCCAAAAAGCAGTAAATAATGTAAACAGCATAATAAAACCAGCCCTAATTGGTTTAAATGTAAATGATCAAGAATTAATAGATAAAACAATGATAGAACTTGATGGCACAGAAACCAAATCAAAATTAGGTGCAAACGCTATACTAGCAGTTTCGATGGCTGCTTTAAAAGCCGCTAGTAAAACAAACAATAAAGAATTATATGAATATATAGGAAATGGAAAAACACTTCCAAAACCAATGATGAATATTTTAAATGGTGGTATGCACGCAGATAATGGTTTAGACTTCCAAGAATTCATGATAATCCCAAATGCTAAAACCATAAAAGAAAGAGTTAGAATTGGAAGTGAAGTATTTCACAACCTAAAAAAAGTATTAAAAGAAGAAGGTTATAATACTAATGTAGGTGACGAAGGAGGATTTGCCCCTAACTTCAAAACTAACAAAGAAGCTTTAGATTCAATCATCAAAGCCATAAAAGAAGCAGGATATACTCCAGGTAAAGACGTAAACATCGCATTAGATGTTGCTGCCTCAGAATTTTATGAAAATGGATTATATAACTTAAAAGGCGAAAATAAAAAATTAACTACTGATGAATTGATAGAATATTATAAAGATTTAATAAACAAATATCCAATCATTTCAATAGAAGATCCAGTAGATGAAAACGACTGGGAAGGGTTTGCTGAAATAACTGAAAAGCTAGGTAATAAAATTCAGTTAGTAGGGGATGATTTATTTGTAACAAATAAAAAATACCTTCAAAAAGGAATAAATGAAAAAGCTGGGAACGCTATTTTATTAAAAGTAAATCAAATAGGAACAATTACTGAGACCCTAGAAACAATAAAACTTGCGAAACAAAACGGGTATAACACAATAATTTCTCATAGAAGCGGGGAAACAGAAGATACCACAATTGCCGATTTAGCAGTTGGACTTAATCTAGGTCAAATAAAAACAGGATCACTTTCGAGAACCGATAGAGTAGCTAAATATAATAGATTAATTAGAATAGATGAAGAAATAAACGGTGATATGAATGAATAAAAAAGGATTTACTTTAATAGAGCTATTAGGTGTTATAGTTTTATTAGTATTAATAGCCATGATTACTATACCAGTAATCAGTTCAGGAATAAAACAAGGTAAAGAAAACGCTGATAGACAAATCAAAGAAAACATAGTTTTAGCTGCTAGAAATTGGGCTGCAGATAACAAACAAACATTAGTAGATAGCCCAACATATAAAGTAACAATAGCCAAATTACAAAATGACGGATATATTGATAAAAATATTAAATTACCATCAACAGACGAAGTTATAACAAACGCTTGCGTTGAAATTAAAGATGTAACAAAAGCGGAAGCAGTCAAAAGACAATATGAATATACATACCAAGAAAATTGCTAGAAAAAAAGATGTTAACCAACCTTAACATCTTTTTTTATGTCCATAATCACTGGTAATATAATAGGCTTTCTTCCTGTATGAGTATTCACATAATTAGAAACCGAATTAATAATTTCTGCTTTTATATCTGAATAATTAACGCCAGTTTTTATTACCTTATTTATTGCATCCTTACTTAATTTTTCTAATTTCTTTAATAACTCAATATTATCATTAACAAGTACAAAACCTCTAGTAATAATACTAGGATTGCTTAGTAATTGATTACCTTTAGTATCAATATTAGCAATAACAACAATAATACCATCATTAGCCATAATTTTACGATCTTTCATTACAGCATTACTAATATCACCAATACGATTACCATCAACATAAACGTCTCCAGCAGGGATTTTACCACCTTGTCTAACATTACCATCCTTTAAGATTAAAACATCGCCATTACCTAAAACAAAAGTATTTTCTTTAGGCATTCCGCACTCAATAGCTAAATCAGCATGAGTTTTAAGCATTCTATATTCACCATGGAAAGGCATAAAATATTTTGGATTAATAAGTCTAAGCATAAGTTTAAGTTCATCTTGATTACCATGCCCACTTGTATGAATATCTCTTAAAGAAGTATTGGTATAAACAGTAACGCCTTTCAAATACAATTTATTAATAGTTCTAGAAATACTAACCGCATTTCCAGGAATGGCAGACGAAGAGAATATAACAACATCATCATCTCTAAGTTTAATTTGTCTAAAAGTACCATTCGCAATTCTACTTAATGCCGCAAGTGGTTCACCTTGGCTTCCAGTACATAATAAACAAATTTTATCTGATGGGTAACTTTTAGCTTCTTCAGGTGTAATAAATATATCTTTGTGTTTAATATATCCGCCTTCGATAGAGATTTCAATATTATTAGTCATGCTCCTACCAAATACACAAATTTTACGGCCATGTCTCTTACAAGTATCAACAATATGTTTAAGTCTGTAAATATTAGACGCAAATGTTGCGATAATAATACGACTGTTATGACGACTAAATAATTCTTCTAAAGTTTCATCAACCTTAGATTCACTATTACTAAAACCCTCACTTATCGCGTTAGTACTGTCACTCATTAATAAAGTAACGCCTTCAGCGCCAAGCTTAGCCATTTTATGAATATTAGCCATAGGACCAATAGGGGTTAAATCAAATTTAAAGTCACCAGTAGTAACAACATTACCATTAGGTGTATGAATACACATTCCATGAGAATCAGGAATAGAGTGAGTAGTTCTAAAAAACTCAACTGTTAAATATTTGTATTTAAACACATCTTTTTCCGTATATACATGTAAATTATTATATTTAACACCACGATCTTCTAATTTTCTTCTAATAAGACCAACCGCCTGATTTGGCGCATAAATGTTAGGAATATCAACCATTTGTAATAAAAATGGAATACCTCCAATATGATCTTCGTGTCCGTGTGTAATAAATAGCCCCTTAATTTTGTGTTCGTTTTGTTTTAAAAAAGTATAATCAGGAATAATATAATCAATTCCCATTAAATCTCCTTCTGGAAATAAATTACCCGCATCAGTAATAATAATTTCATCTTTATGCATTACACAATACATATTTTTTCCGACTTCACCAAGTCCTCCTAAAGCGAAGACTGCAGTTTCATCGTCTTTTATAAAATTCATATTTTCTCCTTTCTTAAGATTAAAAAACTGACTTAATACATTATATACTTTTTTTAAACTTTTGGCAAGTTACAAAGACCATTTACAAAAAAGAGAAAAACATGTTATAATTTTAGTAGATGTCCTAGTAGCTCAGCTGGATAGAGCAATCGCCTCCTAAGCGATAGGTCGGAAGTTCGAATCTTCTCTAGGACGCCATTATATAAAATAAGCTCTTTCGTAAGAGCTTTTTCAATTATGTTAAATTATGTAATTCCAAACTAAAATTTTCAAAATAAAATAAAATCGTGTTATAATAGAAAAAGTAAAATATAATAAAAATGAGGTGTTAAAAATGAATATCGCAATATTTTATGGGTTTACAATACTATCTATAGTAATAGTTTTAGCTGCCCAAATATATGTAAGTAGTTCATATAAAAAATATTCAAAAATAAAAAATCAAAAAGGACTTACAGGAAAAGATGCTGCTAGATATATTTTAGATAAAAATGGACTTGAAAATATCAAAGTAGTAGAAACAGGGGGCCATTTAAGTGACCACTATGATCCATCAAAAAAAGTAATTAGACTTTCAAGTGATGTATATAATGGTGATTCAGTAGGCGCTGTAGCTGTTGCTAGTCACGAATGTGGTCATGCTATACAAGATAAAGATGGTTACATGTTTATGAAAATAAGATCTGCACTAGTTCCAGTAACAACATTTTCATCATATGCTGGTTACTTAGCAATCATAATCGGAATAATTTTCGCATCATTAAAACTAATATGGATAGGAATCATCCTAGAAATAATTATTTTAGTATTCCAATTAGTAACCTTACCAGTAGAAATAGACGCAAGCAAAAGAGCACTTAAAGAAATAAAAACAGGAAATCTATTAACAGAAAAAGAACACAAAGGCGCAAAAACAATGTTAACCGCTGCAGCATTAACATATGTAGCCAGTGTGGCTGCCGCAATTCTTGAACTTGTAAGACTAGTTTTAATGTTTGGAAGGGAAGAATAATGTCAAACTTTCTTAGAATGATGTATGGGAGATATGGAGTAGATAATTTGTCAAAACTCCTATTTTGCATATATATAATAATATTTATAATAGGCCTATTTATAAAAAATTTCTATTTAGATATAATAGGTCTTTTATTACTGTTTATCGTAATATTTAGATTTTTCTCTAAAAATATCTATAAAAGAAATAAAGAAAATCAAAAATATTTAAAAATCAAAAAGAAAACATTAAAACCATTTAAAAACTTAATAAGAAACTTTAAAGAAAGAAAAGAAAACGTTTATAAAAAATGTCATAAATGTAAAACAACACTAAAACTTCCACTTCCTTATGAAAGAGGAATAAAACACGCAAAATGTCCAACATGTAAAAACAAAATTACATTTATTTGTCTAAGAAAACAAAAAATAGAAATAATCACAGATAACGAAAGGATGAAAAAATGATAAAATTACTTAAAAACTTAACCGCAAGAGACTGGTTTTTAGCATCAATAAGCTTCGTACTAATCGTAGTTCAAGTATGGCTAGACTTAAAAATGCCAGACTATATGTCAGAAATAACTGTATTAGTTCAAACAGAAGGAAGTGAAATGAAAGACATTCTTCTAAATGGTGGAGGAATGCTTTTGTGTGCCTTTGGCAGTTTAATTTCAGCTGTTATAGTTGGTTATCTAATCTCAATTATAGCTGCAGACTTCTCAAAAAAAGTTAGAAAAAAACTATTCACTAAAGTTCAAAAACTAGGGCTAGGAGAAGTAAAAAACTTTCAAACAAGCAGTTTAATAACTAGAACAACCAACGATATTACTCAAGTAGAAATGTTAATCGCTATGGGACTTCAACTATTAGTAAAAGCCCCAATAACTGCTATTTGGGCAATCACAAAAATCCTAAACAAAAGCTGGGAGTGGAGTGCACTTACAGGAATAGCCGTTATAATACTTCTAACAACAATAGGTATTATAGTAGCAATAGTTATGCCAAAATTTAAAATCGTACAAAAATTAACCGATAAATTAAATGGTGTAACTAGAGAAAACATAACTGGTATTAGAGTTGTCAGAGCTTTTAATGCCGAAAAATATGAAGAAGAAAAATTCAATAAAGTAAATACAAAACTAACAAAAACACAACTATTTAACCAAAAAACATTTGCTATATTAATTCCAATAATGTATCTAGTAATGTATTTTTTAACTCTATCAATTTATTTTGTAGGAGCTTATCTAATCAAAGATTCATTAATGGCAGATAAACTAAATCTATTTGGTGATATGATAGTATTCTCAAGTTACGCTATGCAAGTAATTATGTCATTCTTAATGCTAGCTATGATATTTATGATACTTCCAAGAGCTCAAGTTTCAGCTAAACGTATTAACGAAGTATTAGATACCAAAGAAACTATCAAAAACGGTAATTTAAAAGAAAACAAAACAAACGAAACAGGGACCGTAGAATTCAAAAACGTTTCATTTAAATATCCAGACGCTGAAGAATACCTACTTAAAAATATAAACTTCAAAGTAAATAAAGGAGAAACAGTTGCCTTTATAGGTTCAACCGGTTCAGGTAAATCAACCCTTATCAATCTAGTTCCAAGATTTTATGATGTTACTGATGGTGAAATCCTAGTAGATGGAGTAAATATCAAAGAATATGACGAAAATTACTTACACAATAAAATAGGGTATGTGCCTCAAAAAGCAGTCTTATTTAATGGTGATATAAATTACAACGTTGCCTATGGTGATAACGGAAAAGAAGAAATAACCGAAGAAAAAATAAAAGAAGCAATTAAAGTTGCCCAAGGTGAAGAATTTGTATTAAAAATGGATGATCAATATAAAACAAATATTTCATCAGGTGGTACCAACATATCAGGTGGTCAAAAACAAAGACTTGCCATCGCAAGAGCTATCGCAAGAGATCCAGTAATATATATATTTGACGATTCATTTTCAGCCCTAGACTACAAAACCGATGCGACATTAAGAAAAGAATTAAAAAAATACACCAAAGACGCGACAAGCTTAATAG
>CAMYRF010000041.1 GCA_947296775.1 uncultured Mycoplasmatota bacterium | reverse complement strand
TGTTTGAACTTTATGATCTCAATGGTAAAATTTTCCAACAGGAGAATATTCAGATTAGCCCAGATAATCATGAATGGCAATTTATTAATAAATATATAATAGCTAAAGGAAGTTATACAAAAGTTAAGTTATCATTTGCTAGCATTTATCAGAAGGGTTATATATTGTTTGATAATATTGGGCTTTATAAGGATGAAAATCCAAATACATATACTTATGATGGACAAGGGAATGTTGTTAGTTCTGCCGATGCTGCAAAACAAAATAACGATTTTGAATATGAAAGAAATAATCAATTATCTTCTTCGACTAATTCTAGAGGAAGAACAACTTTATATGAATATGATTATAATCACAAAAATAGATTGATTAGAACTTTTATGCCAGATGGTGTTGAAATTAAAAATTCATATGATGATTTTGGAAATGTTATAAATACAAAAACTTCTGAAAAAAGGGCAGTGTCTTTACGAGATATTAACCCTAACAAATCATACTATATAAAAACCATAAATGATGATTTGTATTTATCAATTGAAAATGTCGATAAAAATGAAGTGCGTTTTAAATTAGATAATAAAAATGATAATGCTAAATTTATTTTTTCAAGAGATAAAAAAGGTTTTTATGAAATTTTCCCCTCTAATACAACTACTTCAAAATTGTTGGATTCTGAAGGTGGTTATACTTCTAATGGTGCTGCTATACAGTTGTATACAAAATTAGATTTGGATTCACAAAAATTTAAAATTACTGATAACCAAGATGGTTCAATTACTTTAAGATCAAAACATACTAATTTTAATAAATGTGTTGATGTTAAGGATGGAAAGTTTACTTTAGGTAATGTTATACAATCTTATGATTGTAATAATTCAACTGCGCAAAGGTTTGTGCTTGTAGAAACTACAGATATAGATTTTGATGAAGTTCAAAGTATTGATGCGATTAAACAGAATAAAATATATTATATTAAAAGTTTAATTGGGGATTTGTATATTCAACCTAATGATTCCAATGTACAAAATGAGACTAAAATAGAATTAAATGATTTATCTGAACGAGCTGAATGGATATTAAAAGAAAAAACAAATGGGACATTTATGCTGGAATCTAATTATAAAAAGGGTATGCAGTTAGATGTACCTGGTGGTTATGATAGAGAAAGTTTGAATTTACAAATGTGGGTTCAAGGAAATACTGAAAATGTAAATCAAGTATTTGATATATATCATAATAGTGATGGAACATTTATGTTTAAAATAAAAGTTAATAATTACAAAAGATGTGTTGATATTAGAGATGGCTTTATTAAGAAAAATGTGGTTATTCAGCAATATACTTGTAATAATTCTTATGCTCAAAAATTTGTGCTTTTGGAAAAAGAAAATAGTGGTAGGAAATATACAGAAACAAAATCGGAGTATAGTTCTAACGGAGATTATAAAGTAAAGGACATCAATGAAAGAGAAAAAATAACTGGTTATACTTATGACGAGAAAAGCGGCAATTTATCTTCGGTAACTGATCCAAAGGGCAATAATATTAATTATGAATATGATATTATGGACAAAGTTACTAAAATTAAAAATGATAATACTATTAATGCATTTATTTACGATAAAAACAAATTAAAGACTATAAACCATAATGGATTTGATTATAATTTTGAGTATGATGAATTTGGCAATGTTTCAAGTACAAAAGTGGGCAATCAAAGTTTGATTACCAATAACTACGAAAGTAGTAATGGTAATTTAATAAAAAGTATTTATGGGAATGGTGATGTAATTAATTATACTTATGATAGATTTGATAGGGTTTCATCTAGATTTTCTGATAAGGAAGATATAAAATATGTTTATGATACAAGGGGTAATTTAGCAAAAATTTATAATGATTCTATTGAAACTAGCTATCTTTATGATTTGAGTGATAGATTAATTGAATATGATTACAATGATTTGTTTAAAGTAAATTACAATTACAACAAATATAATGAAATAGATAAAATTGATTATCTATATAAAAATATAAATAAAGGTTGTGAATTTAAATATGATGTTGATGGAAAAGTTACCAAAGTTAATAACGTTAAATATTCGTATGATAAATTAAATAGAGTTATAAGAAAAAATTTTGGTAGTCATTATGATGTAAGGTATTCATATTATAATGTCGATGATTTAAAAACTACTAACATTATTAAAACTATTACAAATGGTAATGATAAGTTTTATTATACTTATGATGACAATGGGAACATTGAAAGTGTTAAAGAAAATGGTGTCCTAACAAACGAATATGAATATGATAATTTGAATCAACTAGTAAAGGAACATGATAAAAAATTAAATAAAACTATTACTTATGTTTATGATAATGGTGGTAATATTTTAAATAAAAAGTATTATGAATATAAAACTAATAATTTATTAGAAGAAATAAATTATAATTATTCTAATGAAAATTGGAAAGATCAATTAACTAGTTATAATGGTAAAAATATAACTTATGACAATGTTGGTAATCCACTTACATATGATGATATAACTTTTACTTGGAAAAATGGTAGACAATTAGAAAGTTATAAAACAGCAAATAAAACAGTAACTTATAATTATAATGAAGAGGGAATAAGAACCGATAAGAAAATAAATGATAAAACTTATAAGTATTATTTAGATGATTCTGATATTATATTTGAAGAAACACCTAATGGAACCATATATTATCAATATGATGCTGATGGAATAATTGGCTTTGAATATAATAATAAAAATTATTATTATGTAAAAAATCAACAAAGTGATATAATAGGATTGTTAGATGACCAGTTTAACAAAATAGCTACTTATACATATGATTCATGGGGTAAGATAATATCTATAACAGATTCTGATGGGGTAAAAATTACTGATAAAGATAATGTTGCTTTGATAAATCCTTTTAGATATAGAAGTTATTATTATGATAGTGAGACAGGAATGTATTATCTAAATAGCAGATATTATTATCCTGATATGGGTAGATTTTTGAATGCTGATCGATTATTAGGAGCGAATGAAGATGAAATTAGCTATAATTTATACGTTTATACTTCCAATAATCCAGTTAGTTTAATTGATGTTGATGGTGAAGCTGCTTGGTTTATTCCAATTGTTGCTAATTTTGGTAAACAAGCTATAAAACAGGTTGTTAAAACGGCTATGAAAAATGTGGCAAAAAATACTGCTAAAGGTACTTCTAAAAATATTGTAAAAAATAGTACTTCAACTTCAGCAAAACAATTAAGTCAAAATTACGCAAAGGGAAGAGCAGCAGAACAAGCAGTTTCAAAAAGCCTTAAATTACCTAAAAATACAAAATCCTTTAACATTAATAATAATATTAGGATACCTGATTTTATGGGTAATAATAAATTGGTAGAAGTTAAATATGTAAAAAAACAAAGCTTTACTAAACAACTGAGAGATTATAACGATTATTCAAAAATTAAAAATATGAAATTTGAATTGTTTACTAAACCAGACACAAAACTATCGAAACCGTTACAAGAAGCAGTTGATAGGGGTGACATAGTTTTAAAACAAATTCCAAAATTTTAGAGAGGTGTGATTATGAGTAAAAAAGGATTGACTGATGAACAATGGGACAAAATAAGTCAAATAGTTAGACAAGAAATGGTAGGAGATTATGAAGAAATGGCTAAAAGGACGGGGAGTGTTTACAACGATTTTTTAGAAGAACTAAAGGATGATGGATTTAAGTATATTGATTGTTTAGATGCTGAACAAATATGCAAAAACAATCCAGAAGAATCTAAAAACATTTGTCTTAAATTTTATAAAAAGGCGACTATTCCTCATGAAAAGGCTGGGTTTGTTGATATGTTAATAAATAAAAAGAATAAAGATTTGGTACCGTTTTTTATGAATGAGTTATATCAACTTGATTATGATAGCCTTTGTCATAGCCCGTTGGGTGATTTTATTGGCAATTTTTTAATGACGACTGTAGATAAGAAATATAGTAATGATTATATAAAATTGCTGAAAAATCACGATGATAAAATATGCAGTATATGGCCATATATAACAATAATATGTGGTAAGTTAAAATTACAAGAGGCAGTACAACCTATGCTTGATATAATAGATGAAAAAAATATGACTGGTTTTGTATTGGATGCTTTAAACAAATATAAAAATCCGGAATTTTTACCTATATTTAAAAAATATGAAAATGACAAGGTAACAAGATATAGAAATGCTGCTAAAAAAGGTATTAAAACAATTGAAAAAGTATTGGAAAAAGAAAATAAATAATATAAAAAAGGAATTAGTTATTTAGCTAATTCCTTTATTTTTTCTGTATTTTTAAAATTTAATTTAGCAATTTTTCTTAAAATATCTGTGCCATATTCTTTAACTAATATAGCTCCAGCTTCATCGACTTTTTGTCCAGCGCCTTTTGGTATTTGCATTTTATATTCTTTTGACATTTTTTCAAATTCTTTAATTAATACATAACGGCTTATTAATGAAGCGCAGGCTACTGATAGGCATTGATCTTCAGCTTTGGTTACAAAAGTTATTTTTCTTTGTACTTCTGGTAAATTATTTATATATTTATAATAAATAAATGGCTCAGTAAATTGATCTACTACTATATAATCGTGAGTTTTATATTTTTTTGTCATATCTAGTAATACTTTATTATGTAAAACGGCTTTAATTGTATTTAAATTCATTTTTTCGTTATATTTGTTATTATATTCTTCATTACTTAAAATCATACTAGAGTATGGAATTCTTTTTATTATTTGTGGGACTGTTTTTAAAATGTGTTCATCAGTTATTTTTTTTGAATCTCTAACGCCTAATTCTTCCAAAAATGGAATATCTTTTTTTGTTACGTAAGCGGCTGTGACAACTACTGGACCAAAGTAATCTCCAGTTCCAACTTCGTCAGAACCGATTGAAGTACAATTATATAATTTTTCATTATAATGGATTTTTTTATCTTTATTTTTTGGATTGTTGTCAACTTTTTTATATTCTAATTTTTTACCTGGGTTTAAGTGTTTTTCAGTTTCCATCCATATATTTGCATCTATATCAGCACTGATTCCTTGAAATACAGCTTTACCACTTTCGTATAAAGTTACCATGGTATCGGCTTCTTTGGCTTGGAATACTGCATAAGGTGGAGTTTTGTCTCTTTTTTTATCTTCAAAATATTCTACCATTTTTTCTTTAGTATTATCACTTACTTTTAATGTTATTGTACGAACTTCATTTTTTGCCATGTTATCACCTGCATTTAATTTTACCACAATTTCTTTATTATCGCAATCATGCATTTGACGACAGTTGGCATTTTCTTGAAAAAAATATATAATTGTAATATAATTATAATGGAGGCTGAAATATGAATATAGTTGATATAGTAATTATTATTTTTGTTTTGTTAGGAGCGGTTGTTGGTTGGAAACAAGGATTTACTAAATCTGTTGTTAATTGTGTTGGATATATTGTGGTGATTGTTGTTGCTTTTTTACTTAAAAATCCAATTGGCGATTTTATGATGATGTATTTGCCATTTTTTGATTTTTGGGGTTTAGTAAAAGGGTTATCTGTTTTAAATATTGCTTTATATCAAACTTTAGCATTTTTACTTGTATTTAGTATACTTATGATTTTACTAAAGTTTTTGATGGTGGCTACTAAAGTATTTGAAACGCTTTTAAAGTTTACAGTTATTTTAGGATTACCATCTAAGATATTGGGTGCGATACTTGGGTTAATTAAAAATTATGTTATTGTATTTATGGTTTTATATCTTTTAAGTTTGCCAATGATTAGTGGGGTAAGTTTCTTAAATGATTCTAAGTTTGTAAAACCAATTTTAGAAAAAACACCAGTTCTTTCAATTTTTGCTGATAAAACAGTTAGTGTGGCTAATGAATTTGCAGCAATAAAGGATAAATATGAAGAATCTGATACTAATGAATTTAATTTAGAAACTCTGGATTTATTCTTAAAATATGATGTTATTACGCCCGAAACTGCAAGAAAATTAGTGGAAAAAGATAAACTACATATTAAGAATATTAATGCTGTATTAGATAAATATAAGGAAGGTGAATAAAATGGAAATTATTGAAGCTAATGAAAGTAATTTTGATAATTTGCTTACTAGAGGTGAAATGCTTGTAGACTTTTATGCTACTTGGTGTGGGCCTTGTAAAATGCTTGCGCCTGAGCTTGAAGAAATTAAAGATAAAATTCAAATTGTTAAGGTAAATGTTGATGAAAATATGGAACTTTGTAAAAGATATGGTGTTATGAGTATGCCAACATTAATTTACTTTAATGGTGGAAGCCGTGATGTAAAAGTTGGTTATATGCCTAAAGATGAAATTTTAAAATGGATAGGTAAGTAGAATTAGAAAACTCAGAAATTTTCTGGGTTTTTGTTTTAAAAAAAATTATAAAAAAATGAAATTTTAGTGAAAATAATTGGTGATATGGTGTAAATCTATCTTTTTGTTTGGCATTATGTTATAATATTATCTGGTGAAGAAAATGAAAAAAATTCTTATAATTGCATTTATTATTACTTTTATAGATCAATTAATTAAGTTTGTTTTAGGTAGTATACTTGAAACTGGAAGTAGTGTAGGTGTTGTGTCTGGATTTTTTGCTTTAACCATGCTTAATAATACTGGAGCTGCTTTTAGTATTTTGAGTTCTAGTACTTTATTTTTGATTTTAATTTCTATTTTAGCGCTTATTTTAATTTATTTATTTTTAATTAAAGGTAAAGTGCTTAATGGATTTGAAGAAATAGCTTATGGTATTTTAATTGGCGGAATTATAGGGAATTTATTTGATAGAATTTTTCGTGGTCATGTAATTGATTATTTAGATTTTAATTTGTTTGGTTATAATTTTCCAGTATTTAATTTTGCAGATATATGCATTGTTGTTTCGATATTTTTGATTGTTATATTTATATTAAAGGGGGATAAAGAAGATGTATAAGGTAAGTGAGGCAGGAGAACGTTTAGATAATTTTTTAACTAAGGAAATGGATGTTAGCCGTAGTAGTGTTACTAAAATTATTAAAAATGGTGAAGTTTTGGTAAATGGTAAGGCGGTAAAGGCTGGATATATTACTCGTGAGGGTGATGAAATTAGTGTTAATCACATAGAAGAAGATATGAATGTTACTCCTGAAAAGATGGATTTAGATATTGTTTATGAAGATGATGATGTTATTATTGTTAATAAAGCTAATGGAGTAGTTGTTCATCCAGCACCAGGTAATTATCATGGAACTTTGGTTAATGGCCTTTTATATCACAGTAAGTTAAGTGATAAAAATGGTGAATTTCGTCCGGGTATTGTGCATAGAAT
>CAMYRF010000040.1 GCA_947296775.1 uncultured Mycoplasmatota bacterium | reverse complement strand
GCTCTTAATTATGCGATTATGATTAATGGTGTTACAGCTTTAGCTATTAATCATTTGGATACTGTTGGTAAAATGGATAGGATCAAACTTTGTACAGCTTATAAATATAAAGGCATGATCGTTGACACTTTTTCTTCTAATTTAGAATTTTTAGAAAACTGTGAACCTATTTATGAAGAATTTGATGGTAATTTTGGAAATATTAGTGGATTTGATAATTTTGATGATTTGCCTGATAATGCCAAAATATATATAAATAGAATTGAAGAAATTACTGATACTCCTGTTAAATTCATTGGTACTGGTGCTGGCAGAGATGATATTATTGTGCGTAATGACAAAACTTTAAAATTAGTAAAATAAAAAGGAAAATGTTATATTATTTTCCTTTTTTCTGTATTAAGTTGATTAATTCTATTATAATTGGTCATATAGTTGTAATAAATACTTGCGATATTCATAAATTCTTCTACGTTATCTCTTTTTTCTGTTTCTTCAAAGTAACTTATTATATTATGACTTTTTGTATTTATGTTTTGGATGTAATCCATCCAATATTCTTGATCATAATTGCTTTCTTTTAATTCGTGGCGAGCTCTAACTTCAGGATATTTTGGTGCTGGTAATGCGAACAAATTATTTTGTTTCGATAATATTTCTTTTAATAACTCACTATTTATAGGTTTTTCTTCTTTTGTGATTTGATCTACTAGTATGCCTTCTTCGCAAAGACAATCATATTTATCTAATGTAACTTCAGTTAATGATTGATTAATTTTCGTTAATTTATTTCTAATTGAAAATAAATTTTGATTGTCTTTAAATTCTGTATCTGGTTTTATTTGGTTTAGCATGCTTAATAATGGTGTAGCAATTTCATCTAGAAAGTTTTCGGAGTAGTCTAAAATTATTATTTTTTCAAGATCATCTTTAACATTTTCTCGTTCTAGTGTATACAGTTTAAATAGTGCCTCTCCTATTTCTGTTTCTGTTAATCCTTCAAGATTATATTTTGCTATTGCTTTATTTTTTACTTTTTCGAAATATTGTAATAGTTCTTCGTTTACTTGGGTTTCGTTTTTCATAGTTTCACCTCTACATTAATTATATACACTTATCAGCGATTTTGTAAAGTTTTATAAGTTAAATGGTATGTTTAATAATGTAAAGGTTTTTATTTTTACTTAGGTTTTTTATTTTAAAACGCAATAAAAAACCCTTTGTTTCCAAAGGGATTATTTCTAAATGGCGTCCCAGCAGGGATTCGAACCCCGGACCCACGCCTTAGAAGGGCGTTGCTCTATCCAGCTGAGCTACTGAGACAACTTACACTTTTGTGTGCAAGTTAATTATACTATAAATTTTTCTTTGTTTCAAGACTTTTCATGGTAGTTTTGTAAATTTCTTTATTATTGACGGTTAAAACTACTTCGTCTATGTCGTAATTATCTTTAGCAGACAAGCAAATTGTATATATTACTTCTTCTAGTATTTCTTCTGTTGTTGCGTCATCAAATATATATGAATTGAATTCTAGATTCATTTTTTTGTTGTCAATATTACTAGAAACTAGTTTTGCTTCTTCGCTTAAAAAGCTCATAAGTTTCTTGTTGTGATTAAAACCTAACGTTAGTTCATCAATTATAATCGAAATTTTATCTCTATTATCATTGAGGTATTTGGTTACTGGAACATAATAGTATTTATGATTTATTTCATTTATGTAATAAACTGTTACATCGTTTATATCTTCTGTTTTGGTAAATTCATACTGCTTATTTATTCCAAATGCTCTATCAAGGGTACTTGGTAAGTTTATTTTGCTTTTTGGTAAGGTTGTTAATATTTCACCATCTATATATATAATTACTTTATTTACTCCATCTATTGATGTTAAGGTATATACTATTGTTTCTATTAATCTTTCTTCTAATTCTTTTTTTATATCTAATAAGTCTTTTGAAAAATCTATTTTTAATAGATCTTCATCTAATTTTATGCTATTTATTGTGGTATCTGGTGGGATAATAGCGCTGAAGCCACTTGGAATTTTACTATCTGTGCCCCCTACTGTTAAAATGTTTAATAGTTCTCTAGCCTTCTCTTCGATGCTGGTTCCTGAAACTGCGACATCAGTAAGTGCCGCATAACTATTTTTATCCATCAAAAATATAGGGTTTGTTTGAACTTTTGTATCAACATATTCTAATTCTGATGTTACATCTAATTTGTTATCGTTACTTGGTATTAGGTAAATTAAGGTTAATGCAAATAATGCAGCTGTTGTTAGTCCTATTTTTCTTATACTTAGTTTTTTGAGCATGATATCACCTATTTAAATAATATGAAAAAAAAGGCTTTTTATTAACCTTTTTATAATGAAAGTTCTCCAAGTTTTAGTAGTTCTACTACTGCTCCTGCACGTCCTTTAACTCCTAGTTTTTGCATTGCGTTTGATATGTGATTTCGAACTGTTTTTTCGCTTATTTTTAGTTCTTCAGCTATTTCACTTGTTGTTTTATTTTTTATTAGTAATTCGAATACTTCACGTTCTCTTTTGGTTAGAATACCCTTTCTCATATTTCCCTCACTTCCTAAGCTTAAGTGGATTATATTTACTCATATTATTTTATGCAGGTTTTGTATACGAGTGAGAGAAAATGCCTAATATAAGAAAAAAACTCTGATTTAGAGTTTATTTTTGAAATTTTACTGATACAGCAACATGTTTATCAAATTCTCCTTGAACAGTACGCATTATTTTATTAGCGAGTGATTTGTCATGTTTTGTACTATCAACAACAACTGATACATCACTACCATTTATTTTAACAAAAGATTTTAACTTATGTTCATTTTTTATTTTTTGTTCTATAGATTCTTCTGTTCCTCTATTTTGATTTAATTCTTGCATTTTTTCAAATGCTTTGTTTTTTTCATCTGTGCTGGATTTGGCATTTGTTAATACTGTTTTAAGTTCGTTTATTTCATCTAGTAATTGTTCTTCTGATTCTACCCTTAGGGCTACTAATTCTGCGCTTTCATTCTCTTCTGTCGTGGCTGAGACTGTTTTTGTTTCTTTTGTTTCATTTTTTGTATTGTTTGCTGTCATGAGTAATTCACTTGGCATTGTTATATAATATACACTAAGCACTAATATCAAACTAAAAAGCGTTAAAAACCACATTCCTCTTTTATTTATCATATTATCCCTCCTAGTACGTTCTAATTAATTATATTAAGAGTGATAATTTTTATGACAAAAAAAGAAATAGGTTTTCTATTTCTTTTCGGTTACTTCTATTTTTCCTTCATCATTTAATGTTGCTTTATAATATTTGCTTTGGATATCTACGTTTGTGATTTTTGCTTTATTAACAGTTACTGTTCCTGTTCCGTCTTCTATTTCACCTTGATATTTGATTTTATTAGTGCAGCTTGTACATGTGATGTCTTTATTATTTAATGTGTATGTAACAACTCCTGAACGTGCAAATTCAGTGTAATCTAATGTAACTATATGGTTTAATTCTTCAACGCTTGATTTAAATGTCTTTTTTTCTGAATTTGTAATTATATCGTCAATAACTGGAAATGTTATTACAGCAATTATTCCAATGATTGCGATTACTGCTAATAATTCTATTAATGTGAATGCTTTTTTGTTCATTTGTATCACCCTATTATAAATTATAACATATTTTTTGCTTATTTATATATTTTATTTTGTAGTTAATTTGAAAGTTAGTTTTTGGGGCGTGTTATAACGTGATTGATGGGATTGGTCTTGGCTCGTGCTTTGGGACTGATGGTTAATCACATTATATTTGTAAGGAATGTGGTTGTACCGAATTGCTGGTGCCGTCACATTTTTTTTTGTATTCTTAAATATTTTATTATTTATTCTTGACATAATTTTGATAAAAGTGTATATTATATTTAGTAAGAGCGGTCCCACCGTTAATCGGAGGGGCTGCTCTTTTTTGTAATTTTAATTACTTTATTGTGCCTTTTGATTATCACTTTGTCTAACCAAGTCATTTTTTTCAGTTGATATAATTTTTCTAATTTATATTTATTTCTTCATTCTTTAATTTAGTTTTACTTATGTCGAAAATAAAATTATGTGCTTGTTTTTCATGATCTTCAATAGCATGGAATAAAATATTTTTTCCTATTCCGCTAATTTCTTTTAAATCCCAATATTCGTTTTTGAAAATATAATCAGCTGTTTGTATACCATCTGGTTCATTAACTCTTGGGTTCACACAAATTTCTCCTCCAAAAGTTTCTTTTAACCAATTTGATACTTCCAATTCTTTTTGGATATAATCTAGAATCGCATTTTTACCATCTACATAATATTTTTTGTCTTGGTGACTATAGTAATTCATTTCTTTAATTTCGTGGCTATTAGGGGTTGCGCGTTCTATCCATTCTTTTGTAACATCTATGTATGCTTGTTTTTTATTTGGTTTGGTGCTGTTCATAGTTTTCCTCCTAAACTAAATTGCTCCTCAATTATAATATACGGTAAAAGTATGGTGAATTCCTGCAAGAAAATGAAAAAAGTTGTATTTTTGCATAAAAAAACTACGATATTTCGTAGTCTTAATCTCTTTGTTTCATTGTTGGGAATAAGATAACATCTCTAATTGATTCTTGTTCTAAGAATAACATACATAATCTATCTATTCCATAACCAATTCCACCTGCTGGTGGCATACCATATTCTAAGGCTTCAACAAAGTCCATATCGATATCATTTGCTTCGTCATTTCCTAATTCTCTTTCGGCAATTTGTGCTTCAAATCTTTCTAATTGATCTATTGGATCATTTAGTTCTGTATATGCGTTAGCAAATTCTTTTCCTGCGATAAATAATTCGAATCTATCTACAAATCTTGGATCTTCTGGATTTTTCTTTGTAAGTGGTGAAATTTCAATTGGATGACCATATAAGAATGTTGGTTGTATTAATGTTTCTTCTACATATTTTTCGAAGAATAGATTAATAATGTGTCCAACTGTTTTTTCGTGTTCTTCTACTTCAATATGATGTTCTTTTGCAAGTTCTAATGCTTCTTCTACTGTCATTTCTTTTTTGAAGTCTATTCCTACTTTTTCTTTGATAGCATCTGTCATGCTTATTCTTTTCCATGGTCCTTCTAAATTTATTTCGTGTCCATACCAATTATAATTCATTTTACCAATTACTTCTTTGGCGATTGTTTGGTACATATTTTCAGTTAAATTCATCATACCATCTAAATCACTATATGCAAGATATGCTTCCATTAATGTGAATTCAGGATTGTGTTTTGGATCCATTCCTTCGTTTCTAAATACTCTACCAATTTCGTAAACAGCCTCCATACCACCTACTAATAATCTTTTTAGTGGAAGTTCTAACGCAATGCGTAAATACATATCTAAATTTTGAGCATTATGATGAGTGATGAATGGTCTTGCAGAAGCACCAGTTAATAATGTTGATAATATTGGTGTTTCTACTTCAACGAATCCTTGCTTATCCATATAGTTTTGAATACATCTAATGATTTTTGGTCTTAAAAGAGCAACTTTTTTTGACTCATCATTCATTATTAAATCAACGTAACGTCTTCTATAGCGTTCTTCTATGTCTGTAAGTCCATGGAATTTTTCTGGAAGTGGTTTTAAGGCTTTTACTAAATGAGTATATTCTAAACATTTTAGTGTTACTTCACCAGTTCTTGTTTTCATAACCTTTCCACGAACTCCAACTATATCACCAATATCTGCTGTTTTAAATAATGTATAACTTTCTTCACCGATATCATTAATAGAAATATATATTTGAATTTTTCCTGTTTTATCTTGAATGGTGAAGAATGATGCTTTTCCCATTTTTCTTATAAACATGATTCTTCCTGCAACTGTATACTCATCTTTAATGTTTTCAAAATCATCGTGTGGTACATCTTGATATTTTTCTTTTATTTCTTCAGCAAATCCTGTTCTTTCAAATTTTTGTCCAAATGGATCTAGCCCAAGTTTTTTTAGGTTTTCTGCTTTATCTCTTCTAACTTGTTCTTGTTCTGTAAATTCTCTCATACTAACTCCTCCTAAAAGTTTTAACTTTAACAATTATAACAAAAAAAAGGTAATTATTAAACCCTTTTTTGCTATATTTGTTCTTTATTTATATATAGTTTTATCTTTCTTCGTTTATTATAAATGGTGAATCACTGGTTCCATCACCTTTTAAGTGAATATTTGATGATAAATAAAGTGCTGGATGAAAACCATATGTTGTTTGAGCACTATTCCCAGTGAAATAACCAGCAGGATAAACAGTCCATACATATCTACTTCTATTTGTCTGTGAATATGCTGACATAGTCCAGTTATAAGACTCATAGGATAGCCAGTTAGTTGTTTTACAGATTTCATAACTTCCTGTATCGTAATTTAAATTTATTGAGCCACACATTTCTGTATTTGTATTACTTTTAACATAATCGGTAGCATTTAGTAAGGCGACTTTCCCTCTCCACTTATATGCTTGTTCTTGTGATAAATCAATTTCTAATGTTTGACCATTTTGATTTTTTATTATTCCAACATTCCATAAATGGGTCTCGACTAATTTTTGAGATTTTTCATTTAAATTATTGTAAAACTCACTATTTAAATATGTATTTATGTATGCTTCTTTTTCTGGTAATGTATAAGTTGCTGAACTTCCTACTTCTTTTGGCATGCTTGTTATATTCACTCCTGCTTGATTTAGCATTGTACTTTTACTTCCCCATACATTACAGCCATTATATTGTTCAGGGCTATTTGCGTCTGAATAATGGCAATAATCTGTACTAGAATTTGAGTATCTGGTCCCTTCTACTGAGTTTGTAATTGTAGTGCCAGGGATATTGGTTACATATCCAGGGTCAAATGCAGTCCCTATTGTACCTTCTGTTTTTATTATTTTTACTGTATTATCTTTTTCTATGGCGATTATTCTCCATTCTTCACCATTAAAAGTGATATAGTTATTTGGTTTTTTTCCTTTATAAATATATCTTCCTTCTTCTGTTGTATCTTTATATAAACCTTCTCCTTGGGTTATAGATGTATTTTTTAATTCTTGAGGCGTTATTCCTTTACTGCTTATATTACCTTTAGCGGTTATACTTAAGTTCGTTTGAAATGCAGCATATCCTGCAGTCATTATAGATAGTAAACAAATCATACTTAGTATTATTATTTTTCTTTGTTTCTTTTGTTTTCTGGTTTTTCTCATATATACCACCTTATATTCATTATAATTCTTTCTTTTTTATTTTTTTATCGTTTTTTGTCTACTGTTATTATATCTTATTTGAATTCATATGACAACAATACATAATCCTTATAAATAAACAAACAACCAAAATAAAAACCCCCCCCGACACCCAACAA
>CAMYRF010000039.1 GCA_947296775.1 uncultured Mycoplasmatota bacterium | reverse complement strand
AAGTAAATAATAGATTTAATTTCTTTCACGGGAACTTTCTTCAAAATGTAACGAAAAAATGACATTTGTCAAGAGATGTGTAGTGGTAAGCTTAAAGTAGACAATGGAGGGGGATATGTAGACATAGTTATTTATTATGTAGACAATTAAATACTTTTAGTGGATAATTATATTTATAAATAGACATATATGGTTTAGAAAGGATGTGATTGTTATGTCTGTACAATACAATAATTCTTTAAAAAAGAAACTTTGTGAAGACATTTGTCTTCATGGTAAATCTACTTCTATTACTGCTAAAGAATATGGTATCCCTTTAAAAACTTTAGAAAAGTGGATTACTTCTTTTCACAAGGACTCTAATTGTTTTGATGATAATGATGATAATGATTTTAAAATTATTTCTTCTTTGAAAAACTCTATCTATGATGATTTATCTTACGAGGAACTTAAAGAAACTTTAATGAAAAAGGATATTGAAATTGCTCGCTTAAAAAAAGGTTACATGGTGAAAGAAGGTGGTATGGGAAAAAAGGAATTCATTACTTTTTACAAAAAGAATACGAAGTAATCCTTGAACTTTCTTGTAAATACTCTATTTTATCTTTATGCAGGGTTATGAATATTAATCGGTCTGGTTATTATAAATGGCTTTCTAGAAGGTCTAATCCTTCTTCTAGAGAAATTTCTAGACGTACTGCTTGTTGTTTGTTTGAAGAATATCATGATAAGTTCCCTTCTCATGGCTATCGTTGGTTAAATGCCAAAATTAAACTTGATTTAGGTATTGTTTATTCTGATAATTATGCCCATAAGATTTGTAAGTTTATTGGTGTTAAGTCTATTTCTAAACACGTTAAAAGATATGGTAAAAAGGTCAATCGTGAACTTAAAAATTTCCCTAATTATATTCTCGCTGAACTTAATCCTTTAAGACCTTTTCAGTTAGTCGTTTCTGATATGACTGCTTTTTGGGCAGGTAAAAAATATTATGAACTTACTTTATTCATGGATTTATTTAATAATGAACTTGTTGCTTACTCTTTATCAAACAAAAAAGGTGACCCCAATTCCTACCATATTGGTCTAAGTCACCTTATCTCTAAAAAGGAAGAGAACTACAAAGACCTTGAAATGATTTTTCATTCTGATCAAGGCTCTGTTTACTCTTCGAAGAAATTCAATGAATCTCTCCCTTTATATAATATCATACATTCTATGTCTAATCCAGGTAAACCTACTGAAAATGGTGCGATGGAATCTATTAATGGTTGGATTAAGGAAGAATTGTTTCTTGATTTCAACATTAATTCTTCTAATGATATTTTTATGGAGATTGACAATTATATTCATTACTTTAATTTTGAAAGGCCTCAGGCAGCTTTAAATTATCTTACTCCTATACAGTTTAAACATTTTTATTACAATAAAGAGGATTAATCCCTTAATCCCCCTCCTTTTTGGAAAAATTGTCTACTTTTACTTGACTAATGCAAAGATAGAAATTAATCTATCTTAAGATCTCCTAAAAAATCATCAATAAAAGAAAAAAGAAGTTATTCACAGCTTCTTTTCAAACACTTACTTTGACTTTGCAGCAAAGTTTTATCAAAATCTAATGTTTTCACTAATAATTTTTGATAAGAGTCTTTTCTATTTCTCAAAGTTAATAAATAATTAGCTCCTTCAAACTGCATTAACTTATCGGTACACAAAACCAATTTACCATCTGATAAAACTTCAAAACTTTGGCCCGTAGAAATAACACGTGACATTAACTTCTCATCATAAGAAACTATTCTTAAACCATAACTTGCTAACAATTCCAAATCATTTTTTAATTCTATTAACTTGCCTTTATCATCACTAATATCATTTATAAATGCTTTAACATCATCAAAATTAAATGTAAAATCTTTCGCAACAATATTAAATCCAAATTTATTTTCATTACTAATAATTTTTAAAGCTCTTAACATATCTTGATATCTTTTACTAGATACAAATTCTATTTTAAAACTATCAATATTTTGTCTAAATAATGACTTGCCAAATCTTTCAAATATACAATCAACATCAGCATAAGAAAAATCATAACACCTTTCTTCAAATTCAGTTATAAAACTTCTCATCACCGAAAGTTCATTCTCTTCAGTAAATAATGTTAATAAATTATCACAGGTACATATATTCATCCCAAAACCTCCATATATTCCCCTTTCCTAAATTATATCTTCATAGCTAATAAAAGTCAAACAAAATAGACTAGTAAAAAACTAGTCTATTTTAATATCACCTAGAAAATCATCAATTGTCATCATTTGTTCATCAACTTTATCTAAAGAAACATCAATTTCTGGTTCCCATTGTTCTTTTATATTAGCTTTAATAAATGATTTTTCTATATTTTCTTTAACTATTGTACTTCCCGTTTGATAACGATCACCAATCGGAAGTTCAGTTATTTTCATATATTTAACTTCATCAGTAACCAAACCTAAATCCACTTTATTTTTAATAATAAATGAATTAGTTATATGGTATGGATTAGTTTTAACATCTCTAACTACAAGTACACCTTTTCTAGCTCTAGAAGTAATTTCAAATTCTTCAAGTTTTATTCTCTTAGCAGTATTCTTATCAGTAATAACCGCTAAATAATGAGCATCATTAAAGCTATGTCCACTAACAACCGCATCATCTTTTAAGTTAATAGCTTTTACTCCACTTCCTCTTAACCCAGTTAAAGGTACTTCATCTGTCATATATCTTAATCCATAACCATTTTTAGTAGTAATAAATATTTCTTTATTAGAAATTTCTGTACTAACAACAGCATCATCACCCTTAAGCTTCATTAAAGTAATAGGTTTAGAATAACGTAAAACTTTTAAATCAGCTAAATTAGTCTGTTTAACCATACCATTTTTAGTAAAACTAATAAAGTTAATCTTATCACTAAAATCATTAGTAACATAAGAAGAAATAATATTTTCATCAGAACTAATACTAATAATATTACTAATATGTTTACCTAAATCTTTCCATTTCAAATCAGGAATTGTATAAACAGGTACAAATAAGAAATTACCTTTACTAGTAAATAGTAATAAAGTATCCATTGTATTAGATTCATATAAACCAGTTACAAAGTCTTTTTCTTTTAAACCAGTTTCTTCATCACTAGCTGCATAACTTCTCATAGATGTACGTTTTACATAACCTTCATTAGTAACTACCACCATACAATCTTCTTTTGGAATTAAGGAAGTCGTATCAATCTTAATTTCAGTAACTTCATCTTTAATTTCCGTTTTTCTAGGAGTAGCATACTCTTTTTTAATAAGCTTAAGTTCAGTTTTCATAACATGTTTTAAAGCTTCTTCATTACCTAAAATTTGCTTATATATAGAAATTTCATTCGCAAGTTTTTTAAGCTCTTCTTCAAGTTCAGTTACATCAGTATTAGTTAATCTATAAAGTTGTAAAGTAACAATCGCAGTTGCTTGTTCTTTTGTAAAATCAAATTCCTTAACCAAATTATCAATCGCATCAGATTTATTTTTAGAAGCTCTAATAACTCTAATAACATCATCTAAAATAGATAAAGCTCTAATTAAACCTTCAACAATATGCATTCTAGCTTCAGCAGTTTTTAAGTCAAACTTTGTTCTTCTAGTAATAACATCTCTTAAATGTTCTATATAAGCCTCTAAAATTTCCATAATGCCTAAAGTCATAGGTCTACGATTAACAATAGCCACCATATTGTAATTATAAGAAACCATCATATCAGTATTCTTAAGTAAATAATTAATAACTAATTCTTCATCCGCATCTTTCTTTAAATCAATCGCAATACGGATTCCTTCTCTATCAGTTTCATCCCTAACTTCACTAATACCTTCAATTTTCTTATCAATACGAATGTCATCAATTTTCTTAACCATTGCCATTTTATTAACTTCATAAGGAATTTCAGTAATAATAATTTGTCTTTTATTTTTAGGACCTTCTATAGTGTATTTACACTTAACATTAACTTTACCTCTACCTTTAGTAAATGCTTCACGAATTCCGTCAATACCCTCAGCAATTCCGCCAGTAGGAAAATCAGGACCTTTAATAATTTCTAAAATAGTATCTAAACGACAATTAGGACTTTCAATTCTTTTAATAGTCGCATCAATAACCTCACCTAAATTATGAGGTGGGATATTAGTCGCATAACCAGCCGAAATACCAGTAGAACCATTAACAAGTAAATTAGGAAACTTCGCAGGTAAAACAGTCGGTTCAAGTAAAGTATCATCATAGTTTAAACTCATTAAAACAGTATCTTTATTAATATCTTTTAATAACTCTCCAGCAATCTTAGTAAGTCTAGCTTCAGTATAACGCATAGCCGCAGCGCCATCGCCATCCATAGAACCATTATTACCTTGCATTTCTACAAAACATTCATTGTTCTTCCACCACTGACTCATTCTAACTAAAGCATCATAAATAGAAGAATCACCATGAGGGTGATAAAAACCCATAATATTTCCGACAGCCTTAGCTGATTTTTTAGTAGCTTTATCATGAGTATTACCATCTTTATACATTGCATATAAAATTCTTCTTTGAACAGGTTTTAAACCGTCCCTAACATCTGGTAATGCTCTATCTTGAATAATAGTTTTCGCATACTGCGCAAAAGAATCACCCATAATATCTTCTAAAGCATAGTCATGTACTCTTTTTAAAACTTCATTCTTATCCATATACGATCATTTACTCCTTTCGTATTAGTTTTTTTACACTTTGATCAAGGTGTTCTTCTCTATCTTCTTTTACTTCAAACAATTTATCTTGCAATTTTAAAGTATCGTAAGAAATGATCGCGTTTTCACCAAATTTCTCTTTAGTGATATTATATGCGGTATCTTCACCTAACATAATATCATACATTTCCCAAGGTAACTTTTCCCAATAACTGCATATAACATCATTTATAAATTGTATATCACTAGGTGTAATATTTTGTATCGGCAAATCCTTAACATAAGTAATTTTCTGACCACCCCATAAAAGAAATAACCTATATACATTAGGCACCCCTGGCCCAATATCCATTACATATATATCATCCTCAAATAAAGGTTCATGTCTTTGAATAAGTGATTTTGTTTGTACGAGTGTCAGCATATATTGTAAGACCCAATTAGAAATAGGATGTTGCTTATCAATACATTCATGCAAAATATACAAAGCGATATCCTTAGCTGTATATTTTATATTTTCTAAATCTGCTAATTCTAATTTATAAAATGTACTAACAATTTCACTCATCTTATCACCCTACATTTCAAAGTTATCTTCAAGTGTGAATTCAACATTTTCTTCAATCCAAGCCTTACGAGGTTCAACCTTATCCCCCATAAGAACACTTACTCTTTTTTCAGCAAGTGATGCATCAGTTAAATTAACCTTAATTAAATTTCTAGTATCAGGATTCATAGTTGTTTCCCATAATTGTTCAGCGTTCATTTCACCTAAACCTTTATATCTTTGTTTTTCAAGCTTTACCTTAGTACTATTTCTAATTTCATCTGCTTCCCTATCAGTCCAAGCATAACCATGAATTTTATTTCCGTTCTTTAAAGCATATAAAGGCGGCATTGCAATATATAAATGTCCATGTTCAATTAAAGGTTTCATATATCTATAGAAGAAAGTTAATAATAAAATTTGAATATGTGCCCCATCATCATCGGCATCAGTCATGATAATAACTTTATCATAATTAGAATCTTTAACATCAAAATCACTACCAATACCCGCACCAATAGTATGAATCATCGTATTAATTTCTTCATTTTTTAAAATATCTTCAAGTTTAGCTTTTTCAGTATTTAAAACCTTACCACGTAAAGGAAGTATAGCTTGGAACTTTCTATTTCTACCTTGTTTAGCAGAACCACCAGCTGAATCTCCTTCGACTAAGAATAATTCATTAACCTTAGGATTTTTACTTTGAGCAGGAGTAAGTTTATCACTAAGCGACCTTTCTTTTTTCCCTTTTCCTTTTCCGTTACGAGCTTCGTCACGAGCTTTTCTAGCCGCTTCCCTAACTTGTTTAGATTTAACCATTTTTTCTAAAATTTTAGTAGCTGACTCTTTATTTTCTTCTAAGAAAAATTGTAATTTTTCAGAAACAATACTATCAACAACAGTACGTGCGATAGGAGTTCCTAATTTACCCTTAGTTTGACCTTCAAATTGTAATAACTTTTCAGGTATTTGTAAACTTACAATAGCCGTTAAACCCTCACGAGTATCAGGTCCTTCTAAATTCTTATCTTTAGGTTTTAAAAATCCATTACTACGAGCATACTCATTAAATACTCTCGTAAAAGCTGTTTTTAAACCAACCTCATGAGTACCACCATCACCAGTTTTAACATTATTAACAAACGAAATAATATTATCTGAATAAGTTTCAGTATATTGGAAAGCAACTTCAACATTAATGCCTTCCTTCATTCCATCAAAATCTACTACTTTGTGTAAAGCTTTTTTATCTTCATTTAAATATTCTACAAAAGAATTTAAACCTTTTTCATAATGATAAATCTCTTGCTTGTTATCAGCTTCATCAACAACTTCAATAGTTAAATTTTTAAGTAAAAAAGCACTTTCCTGCATTCTTTCACAAATAGTTGTAAATGAAAATTGAGTCGTAGAAAAAATAGTATCATCAGGCATAAAATGAACCTTAGTACCTGTTCTATTAGTTGTACCAATTTTCTTTAAAGGAATTACTGTATGTCCACCGTTTTCAAATCTAATATATTGTTCTAATCCGTCCCTTTTAATAGTAACTTCCATCCATTTAGATAACGCATTAACAACAGAACCACCAACACCATGTAGTCCTCCAGATACTTTATAACCAGAAGTTTCAAATTTACCTCCAGCATGTAAAACAGTATAAATTACTTCAGGTGTAGATTTCCCACTCGCATGCATTCCTGTAGGAACACCCCTACCAGAATCCTCAACACTTACACTATTATCGGCATGAATAGTAACTTTTATTTTATTTCCATAACCATTTATTACTTCATCAATACTATTATCAACAATTTCCCACACTAAATGATGAAGACCTCTTTTGTCAGTTGAACCAATATACATACCTGGCCTTTTTCTAACTGCTTCAAGTCCTTCTAGTATTTTTATTGAGCTTTCATCATACTTTACCATGTTATCACCGTATTTAATTGTATCAAAAAATAAATACCAAATCAAACAAAAATGTCAAAAAACGTTAATATATAAAGAAAAAATCACTGTTGAAGTGATTTTATTATTTGGTTTATGTGAAATTTTACATACAATAAGAATATCCACCGCCATTGAAATAGCATTCACCACCATTACCATAAGCGTTGTTACCATTATCC
>CAMYRF010000038.1 GCA_947296775.1 uncultured Mycoplasmatota bacterium | reverse complement strand
AAACAGAATTAGAAATGATGAAAATTCGTAATTTAGGTAAAAAATCTTTAAAAGAAGTTATCGACAAAATTAAAGATATGGGACTTAAATTCCGCGATGAAGATTAGTAAGGAGGAATATTATGGCTTATAGAAAACTAGGACGTGATAATAAACATAGAAGAAGTATGCTTGCTAATTTAACTAGAGATATAATCGTAAATGAATCAATCGTTACAACAGAAACAAGAGCAAAAGAAGCTCGTAAATTTGTTGACAAAATGATTACTTATGGTAAAGATGGGTCACTAGTTGCTAGAAGAAAAGCATTAGCATTCTTACAAAACGACAAAGCTACTGTTAAAAAAGTATTTGACGAATTAGCTCCAAGATACGCAAAAAGAAATGGTGGCTATACTAGAATTTTAAAATTAGATGAACGTAGAGGCGACGACGCTTTAATGGTTAAAATCGAACTTGTTGAAGGAGATGCAAAATAAGCATTTCTTTTTTTATGCAAAAAAAAACCTTATTTTTTAGGATAAGGCTTTTTCTCATTTGTAAGTTCTAAAATATAATCAGTACTAACATTATAAAAATTCGCAAGTCTAATTAAACTGTCCAAAGTAATCTCATTTTCTCCCGTTTCGATTCTTGAATATTGTGCTTGTGAAATTTTTAACAAATTTGCTAAATTTTTTTGATACAAATCTTTATCTTCTCTTAAATCTCGAATTCTTTTTAACAACATAGTATCACCTAAAAACATTTTATTATATACGCAAAGCGAATATTGACATATATACGTAATGCGTATATAATAAAAAAGAAGGGAGTTGTTTATATGGGGAAAGCATATGAAAGTTATTGGGACAATATGTTTAATTTTAAAGACAGGACATCAAGAAGTGGATATTGGTATGCTGTATTAATGACTTTAATTATCTACATTAGTTATACATTTATTTTTTTGGTATTTGCCTTTTTATTAGAAGATTGCGGTTATTCTTATGAATTTGATGACTTACTTTCATTTTTTGGTTTAATATTTATAATTTCTACAATTTTAAATATTATTCCATCAATTTCTATCGTAGTAAGAAGATTGCATGATATTAATGAATCGGGAGGCTTATATTTTCTTATGTTCATACCTTATATAGGTAGTATAATTATTCTTGTTTTTATGTGTTTAAATAGTGTTAATGAAAATAATAAGTATGGAAAACAGGTATAGAGCGATGCATATTATAAAAAAAATAGTATTATTTTCATTAGTCATATTAATTTTGACTGGATGTAGTGTGTCTAAAGATTATGAATTAAATAAACTAGGGCATTATTTAGAAAATAATGGATTTGATGAACATCCTAATAATATGGATTTCTTATATGCAAAAGTAATAACAGGAGAATATACTGACTTGATTGGTGAAGAAAGCACATATACAAAAATAAATTTAAATGATTTAACTTATCAAGATTATAGTTATTATATAGGTGATCCAAGCACTATAACTATATATCACAATTATACATATGATTTAAAAACTGATATTGCAGAGGGCATATATTGGATAGATCATTCAGATTATCCTAAAGCAACAAAAAAATATATTGTTTTATACAATTATTCATCTGGAACAAGCGAATGTAATGCTAGTGATGGGAATGGGCAACCAATTGAATGTAATATTCAAAAAGCTATTGGTTTTACTAATATAAAATCACAATTTCTACAAATTTTAAATGATGCAGATGTTGATGTTAAAAAATTAAAAGAAGAATAAGGAGATGCAAAATAAGCATTTCTTTTTTTATACAACAATTAATAAAAAGTTATTGACAAGGTGTAACGAATAATTACATAATTAACGTATGGTAAATATGACGCTAAAGGGGGAATAATATGAAAAATGAAATAGTTATATTTAACAATCAAGAAGTAAAATTAGAAGTAAATATGAAAGATGAGACAGTCTGGCTTTCATTAGACAAAATGTCAAAACTTTTAGAAGGGATAAGTCAGTAATTTCATGACATATCAAAAAGGCATTAGAAGAAGAATTAAAAGATAGCGATGCTAAAGCTGTTTTAAATGTTATCAATGAATATTCCAAATCACTAAATCTACTCGATGATTATGATAATAAAACTGTGGAAAAAATCAAAGGTAGAAATAGTACTGAAAAATAACATACAAAGAATGTATGACAATAATAGATATGTTGAAATTTAAAGAAAATAGTAAACAACTTCTTAAATAGCTAACGCTTTTGACAATAAATGGTTTTGTGCTATAATAAAACTAAATAAGAGGTGGAATATGAAAGAATTTAGAGTAATGTGGAAAAGATATGATGACAAATTTGAATGTATCATAGGATATTTAACATATGATGAAAATTGGAAATTTTACTATGACGAAGAAGGCTATGAAATTGCAAGTAAAATAGGCTTTGTAACTTTCCCAGAATTCCCAGATACAACGCAAATATATCAAAGCGAGACACTTTTCAAAACTTTTGCTAACAGAATACGTAATAGCGAAAATTTAGCAGAACCAGAAAAAATAGAAATGTTAAAACTAACAAACGGAATATTAGCTACAGATAATATTTCTATTACTAATAGTCAGGTCAAAGAAAGACAAAAAACTTATGGAACGAATCAACATCAATAAATTTAGAATATATAGTGATGAACCCAGAGGATATAGTAATAAATATTGGGTAACAGATGGTAAAAAGAAACTAGTTAAATATAATGGTGCAACATGCCCAGATCAAGATGTTATGGAATGTATATCTTATACAATGTTAACAAATCTAGGAATAGATTGTGTCAAAGTAGAGCTAGGTTACAATTCGGAAAAGGAAGCATTAAAACAAATGAATATTGATGATCCTAGATGTTGTATAATAAATAATTTCTTAGAAGATCCAGCGGAAGTCACTATTAGTTTTTTAAATAATACATGGCCAAAAACCAATATAATTGACGAGCAGAAACATATAAGTAGCTGTTTTTATAAAGTATTTAACATCTTTAGTAATCTGGCATCCATAAAAGAAGAAGATTTCGAAAAAATGAAACATAGCTATATAAGAATGGTTTTTGGAGATTGTATTTTAGATAACGAAGACCGTAGACTAAAAAATATTGAGTCCATATTCAATGAAAAGACAGGTTCTTACCGTCTTGCCCCATCATTTGATAATGGACTAGCCTTTAATGCTTTTAATATAGGCGATACCGAAGGATATTGTTATATAGGAAACCAAGAATTTCCTGTACGTTCAATAATAGAATATATTATAAAGCATCACCAAGAGGAAGTATCTGATATTATAGAAAGTTTAGATATTCTCGCCAACACAAAAATAGAAGAAATCATTATAACTTATCAAGAAGAAATTCCACAAGAAAAACTATTATATATCTATAACTATATTACAAACATAAATGGATTAGTAAAAGAAACTTTAGTAAAAACAAGTCCAAAAACCAAATAAAGTATGAACTAAATTCATACTTTTTCTTATATAACAATAAAATAATATAAAGGGGGATTTATGAAAGACTATTCAAATATTTCTCCTCAATTATATACACTAAGCGCTACAGTAGTAGGTTTTTTACTATTAGAAGACAGTAACGCCAACGAACAAAATGCACTTGGTAACTGGTTAATGCTAGTCGCTCAAGTTCTATGCACAAACGCGTATTTCTTACAACTAAAAAATCAAAATAAAAGGACAAATCAAAACAGTATACCCACTAATGAAGAAACAATAATAATGATGCAAAAAATGATAAACGCACTAACAAAAGAAGTAAATGATTTAAAAACTAAATATAACGCCTAAAAATTATTTACAAACTTTCCATAAGCATATATAATGAAATTAAGGGTGGGTGGTAATATGAAAGCATTAATAACAGGAGCAAGTTCTGGACTAGGCGCAGATATGGCAAGAGTTTTAGTAGAAGAAGGTTATGAGGTAATTTTAGTTGCTAGACGAAAAACAAAATTAGAAAAATTAGCCAAAGAATTAGGTGATAAAGCAAGCATAATTATTATGGATATATCTAGTACATATAACTGTATGCAATTATACAATAAAGTAAAAAAAGAAAAAATAGATATTTTAATAAATAATGCCGGCTTCGGATTATTTGGTGAATTTTCAGAAACAAATATAGATAAAGAATTAGACATGATAGATTTAAACATCAAAACAGTTCACACATTAACTAAATTATTTTTAAAAGATTTCAAGAAAAGAGATAAAGGTTATATATTAAATGTTGCCTCATCTGCAGGATTTATGCCAGGGCCATTAATGTCAACTTACTATGCTTCAAAAAGCTATGTATTACATTTAACAGAGGCAATCAATGAAGAATTAAAAAAAGAAAAAAGCAACGTTTCAATAAGTGTTTTATGTCCAGGACCAGTAGAAACCGAATTCAATCGTGTTGCCGGAGTTTCCTTTAGTTTAAAACCAATGGAAAGTATGCAAGTCGCAAGATACGCAATTAAAAAAATGTTTGCCGAAAAACTAATAATAATTCCAGGGATAAAAGTAAAACTAGGAGTATTTGCCACTAGACTTGTCCCAAGAAAATTACTAACAAAAATAGTCTATAAAATTCAAACAAAAAAATTAGATTAATGGAGATGTTAAATGTTTGATACACATTATGACTTATTAACCTTTGTCTATATGGCACAAAAAGAAAACAAAGATATAACAAATTTCTTAAAGCCACTAAATAAGCAAAACATATCAGGAGTTATAAGTAACTTATATTTTATGTCCCAAGAAGAAATGAAAAAAGAATTAAAATATCCAAATAAAATAGAAGTCTTAAAAATGTTCAAACAATCAAAACAAGCATTAGAATCATACAATCTAGACTGTGATATTTTATACAGTATCGAAGGTTGTGATTATATAAAAGATACAAAAGAACTTGAAGAATTAAAACACTTAGGATTAAATTCAATCATATTAGTTTGGAATAATCCAAACAAATATGGTTCAGGTATTAGATTAAATAAAGGTCTTACCGAAGAAGGAAAGAAGTTTATTCAAAAAGCCATAGATCTAAAATTAGGAATAGACTTATCACATGCTAACGAACCAACTTTCAATGATATAATAAACATCATCAAAGAAAATCAAAAACAAGGAAAACAAGTAATATGTTATGCTTCGCATTCCAATATAAAAAGTCTTCAAGATAACCCAAGAAATCTAAACGAAAGCCAAATAAAAAAATTAAAAGAAGTAGGCGGTTATTTAGGACTAGTTTCATATCCGAGCTTTATAACAAACAAAATAGATACAAACCAAATTAAAAAAGAATATATCAAACACATAATTTATGCCACAAAAGAATTAGACATAAATCACGTTATGCTATCAAGCGACAATATGGATTTTATAAAAGAATTTGATACCGATTGTCAAACAGATGTGCCAGTATATAAATATGCAAATATGAAAGATGACATCTATCAAGATTTAAAAAAACACTTTAATAAAGAAGATATAAATAAGATTATGAAAACCAACGCCGAAACACTATATAAAAAGCTAACAAAATCACATCAATAAAATGTGATTTTTATATTGATTTTATTTGTAAATATAAAGGTTTTATATTATAATAATACATACGGCAGGTGAAGTATTATGAAAAAGGTAGTTAAAATAGAAGATTTAAACTTCAAATATAAAGATGAAGAAGTATTCAAAAATTTATCTTTAGAAATAAAAGAAAATACCTTCACCACAATTTTAGGCGCAAATGGAAGCGGAAAAACAACATTATTAAAACTGTTAATTGGGATCATAAGAGGTAATAGTGTAATAATGTTAAATAATCTTCCAGTAGTAAAAGAAAATTTTAATAGAATACGTAAAGAAGTAAGCATAGTATTTGAAAATAATGATCAATGTTTTGTGGCTGAAACTGTAATGGATGAACTTGCGTTTACCCTAGAAAACTTAAATTATTCAAAAGAAAAAATAAAACAAAGAATAGATGAAATAAGTAAAACACTAAAAATAGAAAACATCCTAGAAAAAGAACCACATACTTTAAATGAAAATGATAAACAATTAATCGCCATCGCAACCAGCCTAATTACTAAACCAAAAATACTCATCATAGATGAAGGATTAAACGACCTAAATGAAATAGATAAAATTAGAATATTAAAGCTATTAAAAACAAAAACAAAAAATAAAGAACTTACCATTATATATCTAACCCATAATGCAAACGATAGCTTATACAGTGATAATATAATTATCTTAAATAATAAAAAAGTTCTAATATCAGATACAAAAGAGGAAGTTTATAAAGATGAAAATAATTTCACAAAAGCACACTTAGAACTACCATTTATAATAAATTTATCAAAAAAATTACAATTTTATAATTTGCTTGATAAAGACTATCAAGATGCAGAAAAGATGGTGAATGATCTATGGAAATAAAATTAAAAAATATCGAATACACAAAAAACAATCACACAACAATAAGTAAAACGATAATTAAAAATTTAAATGTTACAATAAAAGAAAGACAAATAACCAGTTTTGTAGGCCCTAACGGTTCAGGAAAATCAACAATCGCCAAATTAATCTCACTACTAGACTTACCAACTAAAGGTGAAATAAAATTCCAAGATATATATATAACAAATAAACTAAATAAAGAAAACTTAAAAAAATTACGTCCACAAATAGGAATAGTTTATCAAAATCCGCAAAATCAATTTTTCTGTGATACTGTAAAAAAAGAAATAGAATTTGCTATCAATAATTTAAATTACCAAACTAAAGATAAAGAAAAAAGAATTAAAGATTCATTAAAACTAGTTGGACTAAATCCAAAATATATAGATACAAATCCAAATAATTTAAGTAAAGGACAGCAGTGGAAATTGTCATTAGCCATAACTCTTTCAGTTAATCCTAAAATATTAATTTTAGATGAACCAACTTTAGAGCTCGATAGTAATAATAAAAAACAATTAATAAAAATAATAAAAATGATGAAATTAAGATACAATAAGACAATTATAATTTTTAGTAAAGATACTGACTTCGTTCATGAAATATCAGATTATGTATATATATTTAATAATGGTAAAATAATCTTAGAAGGTGACAAATACGAAGTTTTCACCAATATACAAATTCTAAAGCAAAACAAATTAACCCCACCAAAAATAATTGAGTTTGTAAACTTGGTAGAAAAGCAAAAAAATGTTAAAATAGGATATAGAGATGATATTAACGATTTAATGAAGGATGTTTATAGATATGTCAGATAAAATAATCATAGGAAATTATTTTCCATCACATTCAAATATACACAACATGAATCCAACCGCTAAAGTATTATGCACATTACTTTTTCTTATCATGGCGTTATTTAGTTTCAATATAGA
>CAMYRF010000037.1 GCA_947296775.1 uncultured Mycoplasmatota bacterium | reverse complement strand
TATTAGAAAAAGATTTAATTAAATAAAAATTTGTAAACAATGTAATCTATCAAAAAAATTACCTTGTTTTTTTTTTTTTTTTTTGATATAGTGTATACGGTGAAAAAGAATGAGAAGAAAAAGACAAAATAAACAAATTAAAATAATAATCATTACAAGTATAAGTTTATTATTTATATTAACCGTAGGATATGCCGCATTTCAAACAAATTTAAATATAACAGCCAAAGGAAATATAACAATAAAAGAAATAAATATAAACAATCTTAAACAACTAGTAACTACAAATGGTGATGGTCTTTATAAAGATACATATGAAGAAAACAGATATATTTATAGAGGAAGTAATCCAGATAATTATATTACCTTTAATAATGAACTTTGGCGTATTATAGCAATCGAACCAGATAACACATTAAAGATAATTAGAAATGAAACAGTAAAAGAAATGAAATTTGATGAAGCCAATCACAGGAGTACAGAAAAAAACACTTATTGCATCCATCCTCAGTATGGATGCGGAGTATTTGCTAAAGTAGAAGGTCTTTTTAAAACCCCAAGTAACGATCATAGTGGAACCGTAACAGAGGATAGTAGTATAAAAAAATACTTAAACAATGAATATTACAATAGTTTAACAAATAATGCAAAAAATCAAATTCAAATACATTCATATAATATCGGTGCGGTAGCAAATTTAAGAAAATCGGGTAATGATACAATACAAAAAAACATTAATGGAGAAAAAATGTATACATGGACAGGAAATATAGGACTTGCAAACGTAAGTGATGTTTTAAAAGCAAGTTTAAACTCAGCATGTATATCCGCTACAGAAGCCATAATAGAAGGGCAATTAATATGCAATGATAGTTATTTTCATATTAATATAGACAACGATTGGTGGTTAATAAATGCATATGCCTTAGATGAAAATACCGCAGGATATACATATGATGCATGGCATATAACTAATGAAAACGGACTTAGTCTTGCTGCACACTTTAATAGCAGAGCAGTTTGCCCGACACTATTTTTAAAACCAACAATAATTCTAACTGGATATGGAACAAAAGAAAAACCATATATAATAAAAGGTGTTTAAGCCTTTTTTCTTATGAATAAAAACAAATGTATTCTTGTTTATAAAATTTAATCTTGTTATAATGAATATGGTGGTAACATGCTAAAGAAAATACTTGATAAACGAAATTATATAATACTATTTATTATAATAATTTTAATCATATTTATTATTTTTAATTTAAGTACTAAAGTAAAAGAACACATGAAAAGTTTTTACTATTTTAGCGAAACAATTACAATAAAAATATATAGTGCAAAAAATATGGATAAAACATTTGAAGAAATAGACAATATTTATAAAAAATACAATGATTATTACCAAAATGCAAGTAATAGAGATGAAAAAGAACTGATAGAACTATTAAAATATGGAAAAAGTTTATATGAAAAAACAGATGGTCTAATTGACATTACAGCAGATAAACTAGTAACAAGCACAATGGATGATAAAGAATACAATTTCACATCAAAAATAAATGAATTAGATTTTAACGACAAATCAACATTAAACGATATAAATATAGATTCCATAATCGCAAGTTACGCAACCAAGAAAGTCCAAAATTACTTAAAAGAAGAAAATCTAAATGAATATATAATCAGCGAAGATGGAAATATTGCTGCAGGAAATTACTATGAAAAAGGAAAATACTCAATCAGTATTCATAATTCAGAAGGGAAACTAATTGACATTGCCTATATTGAAAATGAAAGTTTAGTTACTAAAGGAAATGTAAACACATTTAAACCTTACATGGTAAACCCAAAAATTGGAAAAAAACAAGAAGAAAACAAAATGGTAGTTGTCATTGCCAAAGATATAAACGAAGCCAATATGATCGCAAGCGCCCTTTATTTGCTTGATGTAAATGAAGGAAAAGAATTTATAAAAGACTACAATGCCCAGGCCCTTTGGGTTGAAAATGATGGGAAACAAACCATGACAGATAAATTTAAGCAGTATTTAAAATAAATAAAATTGTAAAGTAATAATACTAATTTTAATGTATATAACTTTTTTTTACAAAAACCTTTGAAAACTATTTTTAGATATGATAAACTGTATATAGTGTCCCTAAAAAGGATGTATTAAAATTGGGAGTGAGAGATATGAATATTTTATTAGAAATTGCCGATAGAGATATAATTATAATTGCTTTAGCTTTTCTAGGGTTGTTAATACTTGGAATAATTATTTTTTATATCGTCAATAAAAATAATAAAATAGAATTTATTTCTGAAGAAGATGAAACAGCAAAAGAAACTCCAGTAGAACTAACCGAAGAACAAAAGAAAGCCAAAGAAGAACTTGAAAGAGTTTTCAATCAAATGAGTGCTGATCTAGAAGCAAAAAATCCAAAACCAGATGAAATCGAAGATTTTGAAAGAATGCAAGAAGAAAACGCTATTATTAGTTATCAAGAATTAATCAGACAAGCAGAACTTAAACAAAAAGAAAAAGCAAACGTGACCAGCGAAATAAAAGAAGAAAAAGTAGAAGAGGCACCAACAGAAGAAATCAAAGAAATAATAAGACAAGAAATAAAAGAAGAACCAATAGGAAATGTTCAACTTCAAATGGATATGCTTGACGAATTAGAAAAAGAACCAAAGAAATTCAAAAATTCAGAAATCATTTCACCAATTTTTGGTATTCAAAGTCCAGATACTATTGCTACCAAAAAAGCAGAATACAAAAAGAAAATTGAATATAAACAAAAAGAAAAGGTTAACGCTAAACACGCTTATGATGAACTTAAACAAAATTATGAAGATGAAAAAAACAAGGATTTTTTAAACTCATTAAAAGAATTTAGAAACAATTTATAAGCCGAATAAGGCTTATTTTTTGGAAGGTGATAAAATATGACATATAAAATATATACCTTAGGCTGTAAAGTTAATGAATATGAAAGCGAAGTAATGAAAGATTTACTAGAAAATCATGGCTTTCAAACATCAGATAACCCTGATGTTTGCATAATAAACACATGCACAGTAACCAATCAAGCCGATAGTAAATCACGCAAACTAATTAGAAATGTTAAAAGAAATAATAAAGACGCTATAATAGTTGCTGTTGGATGTATGATCCAAAATAAAAAAGATAACTTAGAAGAATTAGAAATAGACATTGCCTTAGGCAATAAAGATAAAAGCAAAATTGTAGATTACATAAATGATTTTAAAAACAAAAAAATAGAAAAATTTTATAATATAAATGAAATGGAATTTGAAGATATGCAGCTTAATAATTTTGATTTAACAAGAGCATATATCAAAATCCAAGATGGTTGTGACAACTACTGCGCTTACTGTATAATTCCATATGTTAGAGGACACGTTCGCTGCAAAAAGAAAGAAATAGTAATAAAAGAAGCTAAAGATTTAATAAAAAACGGTCATAAAGAAATAGTGCTCACAGGAATTCATACAGGGAACTATCACGATGATAACTATGATTTTGCTGATTTATTAAATGATTTAACAAAATTAGAAGGCCTAGAAAGACTTAGAATATCATCAGTAGAAGCCACTGAACTAGATGATAAAGTACTCAAAGTAATAAAAAATAATAAAGTATTAACCAATCACATGCATATTCCGCTGCAAGCCGGAAGCGATGAAATACTAAGAAAAATGAATAGAAAATATGATACAAAATCTTTCAAAAACAAAATAAAAGAAATAAAGCAAATAAGACCAGATATGTCAATAACTACTGATGTTATAGTTGGTTTTCCAGGTGAAACTGATGAATTGTTTAAAGAAAGTGTAAATACCATCAAAGACATTGGATTTACAAAAATACACGTGTTCCCTTATTCAAAAAGAGAAGGAACAAAAGCCAGTACAATGTCAAATCAAATTAATGGCGATGTAAAAAAAGAAAGAGTAAAAACACTACTACAACTTTCAAAAGAATTAGAACAAAACTATATGGAAAAACACCTAAATAAAAAAATGAACTTTATTCCTGAAGTCTACAAAGAAGGCTATATAATTGGTCATACTGAAAATTACTTACTCATCAAAACCAAAGGGACAAAAGACTTAATTGGTAAAACAGTAACAGTTAAAACGAAAGAAATAGATTATCCACATATAATAAGTGAAATTTGTATATATGTAAACAATTGACAAATGATATAAACACATGATAAAATGTAAACAGTAGAGGGTGACAACCATCAATAATGAAAATACTTCAAATCGTGTGTATGGCGATCCAGATAAATATATAGATGTAACAAGTAGACCAGTATTAACAGAAGAAGAGCAAAGAAAAGAAGCGTATAGAGAAAGCATTGCTTTACGTCAACAAAAAATAAAACAAAAAACCGACGAATATATTGATTTAATAAACCAAAATCATGGTATAAGAGGAGAACATGCAGGTCAATATAAACTTCCAGAAATCGATAAAAAAGCTGAAGAAGAATATGGCTATGATACTAGATATATAGCAAGAAAACAATTAGAAGAAAGAATAGCCAAAAACCAAAAAATAAAAGATCAAGCTAAAAATATCAAAATAAAACAATACGCTATGAGAATAATTGGAACAGCCCTTATTGTCGGTGCTACTTTTGCTGGCACTGTAGCTGCAATTCATTATTCAAATAATATGGAATTATCAGAAGAACCATCTTTAGAACAGCCAATGCCAACTGAAGAAGAATTTAATGCTGGATTAACACCAGAACAAATCCAAGCAAAACAAGCTCTTGATGAACAAGCTAATGCTGAAATCATGGAAAATCTTGGACTTGAACAACCATCACAGGGTAGAAGATTATAATATAAAACAAATGTTTGAAAGGCACTAGAAAATAGGCCTTTTTTTTGTTATAATTAAATAGGTGATACTATGAAACCATACATAAAAGGAAATTACAGAAGAAGTATATATAGTTCCGATAAAGGATATGTTATCGGTCTTTTTAAAGTACGTGAAACTAACAGTGAAAAATTAGAATATTACGTAAATAAAACTATAACATTTACTGGATACTTTCACGAACTAAACGAAGACGATACATATATATTTTATGGAGAAGAAGTAACTCACCCAAGATATGGTTTCCAATTTGGGGTATCAGAATACGAAAGAGTAAAACCAACTGATAAAGAAGGCATCATAGAATTTTTATCAAGCGATTTATTTCCTGGTATAGGTGAAAATATTGCTAAACAAATAGTTGAAACATTAGGTGAAAATGCCCTTGAAGAAATATTAAAAAAGCCATCATGCTTAAATCTAGTTCCAAAATTAACGCAAAAAAAAGCAAATAGAATCGTCTCTATACTAGCTAAATATGAAGAAAGCCATCAAACAATCGTTAAGTTAAATGAATTAGGTTTTTCAATGAAAGACTCATTATTGATTTATAATCAATATAAAACCTATACATTAGATGTAATTGATAAAAATATTTATAAACTAATAGATGATGTTCCTGAAATATCATTCCTAAAAGTAGATTTAGTTGCAAAAGGAAAAGGTATAATCTTAGAAGATGAGCGAAGAGTAAAAGCACTAATAATTTACACAATGAATAACCTAACATACCAAAACGGTGATGTTTATCTAACAAAAGAAATAATTATAAATGCTGTAAATAGAAGTCTAGGTATACTAATAAATATAGAGGACTTTGAAAATTATTTTTACCAGTTACAGCAAGAAAGAAAAATCATTATAGAAGATGATGCATACTATTTAACTGACATATATAAAGCAGAATTAAATGTAGTCGACAAAATATATAATCTAACGACCAAAGAGCCCAAAAAAATACCAAATTTAAAAGAAAAAATTACCCAAATGGAAAAAGAAACCAACATTGAATATAATGATAAACAAAAAGAAGCAATAACAAAAGCTCTAGAAAATAATATTCTAATAATTACTGGAGGCCCAGGAACAGGAAAAACAACTATCATAAAAGCCATCACACAGGCCTATGCAGCCATAAACAAATTAAACTACGATGAACTAACTAAAGAACTTGCTTTACTAGCCCCAACAGGAAGAGCTAGTAAAAGAATGGCTGAATCAACACTTCTCCCAGCATCTACTATCCATAGATTCTTAAAATGGAATAAAGATACAAATGAATTTATGGTAAACGAAACAAATAAATCAGATTGTAAACTAATAATAATCGATGAAGTAAGTATGATAGATATTGCTCTTTTTGATAGCCTATTTAAAGGGCTAACCAGAGATATAAGACTAATACTCGTTGGCTACTATAACCAGCTTCCAAGTGTTGGACCAGGACAAGTATTAAAAGATTTAATCGAAAGCGAAGTCATAGACACTGTTCATTTAGATCATTTATATAGACAAGATGAAAATTCATATATTCCCACACTCGCAAGAGAAATAAAAGAAGGAGAACTTAGTGAAAGTTTCTTAGAAACAAAAAGCGACTATACATTTTTAAAATGCACATCATCATCAATAAAGAAAAATCTAACTAATTTATGTAAACAAATAATAGATAAAGGTTATGATTATAAAAGAGTCCAGTTACTCGCACCAATGTATAAAGGCGAAAACGGAATTGATTTATTAAATAAAGAATTACAAAGCGTTTTTAACCCAAAAGATATAAACAAAAGAGAAATAACCTCAGGCGATGTTATCTTTAGAGAAAACGATAAAATACTTCAATTAGTTAATATGCCAGATGATAATATATATAATGGTGATATTGGTGTAATAAAATATATAAAATATGGTAATACCAGTAAAAGTGGTAAAAATGAAATATATGTAGACTTCGATGGTAACATTGTCAAATACACCCCAAAAGATTTTAACAAAATAAAACATGGTTTTATAATCAGTATCCACAAAAGCCAAGGAAGTGAATTTGAAATGATTATTATGCCAGTTTCATCATCATATAGAAGAATGTTATATCGAAAATTAATTTATACAGGAATCACCAGAGCTAAGAAAAAATTGATCTTAATCGGTGAAGTAAAACCATTTGCCGATAGTGTTTATAACAACAACGAATATTTAAGAAATTCAAAACTTTTAGAAAAATTAATGTATAAATTTAGAAATTAATGGAAGTATATTAATGTATGATAATTCATACCATCATTTTTCTAGCAAGTAGGTGATAACATGAATAATATAAAAACAGTAGCATTAATGGCTGCAGGAGGCATGATGACACTAGCTTATCAGAAGTATAAGGAGCCAGTAAAATGTGCCGTAACAAAAGCTTTCAGACAAACCAAAGAGAAAGCTAATGAAGCGTTAGAAGATATGATGTAAAAATAAGTCTCAGCCGAGACATTCTATAAACAAGGTATATCTATCCAAAATATTACCTTGTTTTTTTTTTTTTTTTTTGATATAGTGTATATTGTGGGGTTTTACACATCTCCGCGCCCCCGAGACTAAGGGCAAGGGGGTATGGGGGGGTGGGGGTGGAAAAAAAAAGGGGGGG
>CAMYRF010000036.1 GCA_947296775.1 uncultured Mycoplasmatota bacterium | reverse complement strand
CATCATCATTACAAGGTTTATAACCAGAAATATAAAGTTTTGTATGCTCTTCTAAAATTAAATTATAAGTAGAAATATGCGGGATATCTAACTCAAGTATCTTCAAAATATCATTTTTCAAAACATCATTAGATACATTAAAACCATACATTAAATCAATGTTAATATTATCAAAATACTTTTTAGCCAAATAAATATTATCTATATCAACACTTTTTCTATCAAGTAATTTAATTAACTCATTATCAAATGTCTGAACACCAATACTAAGACGATTAATTTTATCTTTAAGAAATTCAAATAACTCTAAATTTAAATCTTCACAATTACATTCAAAAGTAATCTCACAATTGTTATCCAATTTAAACACAGATAAAATTTTAAATAATCTTTCAAGTTCTAAAATAGATAAGGAACTAGGTGTCCCACCACCAATATATAAAGTTTTAATTAATTCACCTTGATAATACTTATTTATTTCTAACTCTAAAGCATTCAAATAATCGTTAATCCATTTATCATGTTTAATAACTTTACAAAAGTCACAATATGAACAAATTTGCCTGCAAAAAGGAATATGTATATATACTGCTTCCATCATCTTTTTTTACCTGGTGATGGTACCCAAGATTCAATTAAATTTGCAGTATCTTTTAACTTCATATTATATACATCATAATTATCTACCATATTATCAGTTATTCTTGCATGTAAATAACGACTTACTTGTTGTACATTAGAATCACTTGGCAATTTACTTAAATCACTCAAAGTTAAGTCTGACAGTGGTAAATCACCTGCTTTATAAGCTGCAACTCTTTCTTTAGACAAATTATCTTCAAAAATAATTTGTTGCTTTCTAGCCTCTCTTAAAGCCTCATCTATTATTAATTTGATTTCATTTAAATCTTGCAAACGAATTTCTTCTTCCAAAGACTCTCTTTCAGCCATATAATCAGAAGTAAGTGCCTGCATAGACCTAGTAATTACCTCATTTATTTCATCTGCACGTCTTTCTCTATAAGCATTTTCATACTGGTGCTGAAGAATATAAATTTCACGGTAGTAATTATCAGTAAGTTCCTTTAGTTTAGAATCAACCTTACAATACTTAGATTCACTATAAAAAAGTTCTTCTAAATCAATATCTTCACAGCCTTTAAAATAACCTTGACAATTGCCTTTACGATATTCTAAAGTATCACGAAAATACTCCTCCACATATTTTCCATAATCAAATGATTCATTTAAAATGATATCGGGTGTTGGCATAGTAATAATTGCAGACTTTCTACCAACTTTATGAAAAGGTTCGCCATTGATTACCATATAATCACCTTCTTCTACTACCAGTAAATTTCCCAAATTCATCTTTAGTACTTACATTAAAATTAGCAAAATTAGTTCCACCTTTACTCAAACCTTCTGCTTTATTAAAATCCATTTTTTCTCTAATCATTTCATATATTTCTTCACCAAAATATTCGTCTATTACTTGTTTATCTTTTAAATATCTTTGAATCGATGATGAAGGAATTCCAATTTTTTCAGATAACTCTTCCAAATTTTTAAAATCTGATTCTAAAAAACTTTGAACAGTAAATATTATTCTTTTTAATTTTATTTTCTTTTGTTCTTCACTAAGCATATTATCTACTCCTCATCCATGCTAAGCACTGCTAAAAAGGCTTCTTGTGGCACTTCGACACTACCAACCATTTTCATTTTTTTCTTTCCTTCTTTTTGTTTTTCTAGGAGTTTTCTCTTTCTTGATACATCTCCACCATAACATTTGGCAAGAACGTTTTTACGCATTGCTTTTATATCGGCTCTTGCGATGGCTTTACTTCCTATTACGGCTTGAATCGGAACTTCAAACATTTGTCTTGGAATTTGTTTTTTTAGAGCTTCGACGATTAATTTTCCTCTTTTATATGCGAAATCTTTATGAACAATAACGCTTAGGGCATCGACTACTTCACCATTTAAAAGGATGTCCATTTTTACTAGATTACTTTCTTTATAGCCTATTAAATCATAATCGAATGAGGCGTATCCTCTAGTTGCACCTTTTAGTTTATCGAAGAAATCATAAACTATTTCTGATAATGGAATTTCATAGTGGATGTTTACTCTTGTTGGATCTAAATATTCCATATTTATATAATTTCCTCTTTTGTTTTGACATAGTTCCATAATTGGCCCAATATATTCACTTGGAACTAGTATATTTGTTTTAATATATGGTTCTTCTATTTTATCTATTTTTTGTCTTTCTGGCATTTTTACTGGGCTGTCAACATCGATTATTTGTTTATCGGTCTTAGTTACTTTATAAATTACTGAAGGGCTGGTGGCGATTAATTCGATACCGAATTCTCTTTCTATTCTCTCTAATGTTATTTCCATATGTAGTAAGCCTAGGAATCCACATCTAAATCCAAAACCTAGTGCTTTTGAGGTTTCTGGTTCAAATTCTAAAGCAGCATCATTTAATTTTAGTTTTTCTAAGGCTTCTCTTAGATCTGGGTATTTACTTGATTCTAGTGGATACAATCCGCAAAATACCATTGGTTTCATTGGTTTATATCCTGGAAGGCTTTCTTGAGCAGGATTATTTTCTAGGGTCATGGTGTCGCCTACTTTAATATCTCTAATATTTTTGATACTTCCACTAATGTATCCTACTTCACCAGCTTTTAATATATCTTTTATTTGTTCTTTTGGATTATATACACCTAGTTCTACTACATCATGTGTAGCACCTGTTGCCATCATTTTTAATCTATCTTTTGTTTTTATTTGGCCTTCGGCTATTCTTACGAGAGCAATTACTCCTTTGTATGGGTCAAAATGGCTATCAAATACTAAGGCTTTTAATCTATTTTGGGGATTTCCTTGTGGCGCAGGAATTCTTTCAACAATTGCGTCTACTAGTTCTTTGATGCCTTCGCCGGTTTTTGCACTGGTTAAAATTATTTCTTCATCGTCAAATCCAAAGGTATCTTTTAACTCTTGTTTTACTTTTGGTATATCGGCATTTGGCAAATCTATTTTATTGATAACTGGAATGATTGTTAAATCATTTTCTAGGGCTAGATATACATTGGCAAGGGTTTGAGCTTCTATTCCTTGTGCAGCATCTACGACTAAAACAGCTCCTTCGCAAGCAGCTAAACTACGAGATACTTCGTATGAAAAATCGACATGTCCTGGAGTATCTATTAAATGAAGTGTATAATCTTCATTTTTATACTTGTATTTTAATTGAACGGCATTTAATTTTATTGTGATGCCTCTTTCTCTTTCGATGTCCATATTATCTAAAAGCTGGTCTTTGCTTTCTCTTTCAGTAATGGCACCTGTTAGTTCTAAGATTCTATCTGCGATTGTGCTTTTTCCATGATCGATATGGGCGATTATGGAAAAGTTTCTAATGTTTTCTTGTTTCATGTTTTTTCACCTGTAATTATTATAACATGTATATTTGCGGTTATAAAGAAAAACAGGATTATTTTCCTGTTTTTTTAGTTCTAACACACTGCATTTCTTTGCCTATTTCCATATTACAAACAATTCCATTGTCGTAAGTAATGTTTTGGGCATATATTTCTCCATTTTTGTCCATAACAATTGATCCAGAAATTGGTTTATTTCCTTTTTCTAGTAATTGGTTTGCAGATATTTTTGTTGTATCTTCGTATAAATCATAAGTTTTATTTTCTCTAAATTGCATGGTAAATGGTAAAACTATTTCTCTTTCCATGCTTAAATTTCCATATAAAACTGCGATTGTTGACGCAAGCTCATCAGCACTTGATTTAGCACCTGAAATTTGCGAATTATAAAAAAGTCCTTGAATTATTGGTGTTAGAAGACACACAACAATTCCTATTAATATAAAAACTATAACATTTTCCCAAATGTTTTTCCCACCAGCCATATTCCTCTATCCTTTCAATTATTATAATATCATAAATGCATTTGTTTTTCAATTGTTTAAAAAGAAAAAGTAGGATATCCTACTCTACGCTTGATGTACAATTATCAGGATCACAATTCATTGTGTTTCCATCAGAATTACAACAATAACTACCAAATTTTAATTTATTACAAGTGAATGTTCCATCTTCTTCCATAGTGACAGTTCCGCTTTCTGGTTTTTGTCCACTCATTTTTACTTGAGTTACTCCGACAGTTCCACCAGCATCTCCGACAAATGTTACAACAAGTGGGAATGATACTAAAGTTTCATTATCAGCTTGATCTTGGGCATATGCAACTTTAACGGCATCAATAGTTCCCCACGCTTTATCTTTAGCAGCATCTAATCTAGCTTTATTAACTACATTTAAGATAATTGGTGTAGTTATTAAAGCGATGATGGCTAAAATTATAATAACTGCCAAAAGTTCTATTAATGTAAATCCTTTATTTTTCATGTTTCTCCTCCTTATTCTCGATACTGTATTAAATATATCATATTTAGTCGTAAATTGCAATTAATTTTGTTTATTTGCTTAATTTAATTTCAATATTTTTTAATTCTTGTTTTTCTTTTTCTAATTGATTTTTTTCGTTTTCTACTATTTGTTTTGGTGCTTTATTAACATAGTTTTCGTTTGAAAGTAATTTCTCTCTTCTTTCGATTGAAGCGATTATTTTTTCTTTTTCGGCTTTGATTTTTTCTAATTCTATTGCTTTATTTTGGCTACCATCATAATAAAGATATACGTTATCACCTCGGAAATTTAATGTTTCTTTATCTACAAATTTTATATCTTTTAATTTCAATAATTTATCTAATATTGTTTTATTTTGTTTTAAAATTTCATTATCGTATTGTAATGATATTTCTTTAATATTTTCTACTAGTTTAAATCTTCTGATTTTGCTAATTAATTCAATAATGTCATCCATGTTTTCTGTTTCTTTGAAATTAAATTTTTGATTTACTTCTGGATATTTTGATAACATAATTGATTCTTCAGCAAATGGAAGTTTTGTATAAATTTCTTCGGTTACAAATGGCATGAATGGATGTAACATTTTTAAAATAGCTTTTAATGTATATATCAATATTGTTTTTGATGTATTATTCATATTTATTTTTGAAAGTTCGATATACCAATCACAGAAATCGTTCCATATGAAATTATAAATTTGAGAACCAACTAAGTTGAATTCATATTTGTCCATATGTTTTGTTACATTTTCTATTGTTTTATTTAGTTTTGTTAAAATCCATTTATCTGGAAGAGTTAGGTTATCAAAGGTTTCTTCATAGCTTTCTGTATTCATTAGAACATATCTTGATGCATTCCATAATTTGTTTATAAAATTCCATGTTGATTTTATTTTTTCCATATCAAATTTTAAATCGGTTCCGCTAGCGGCTGTTGTTGATAAGTAAAATCTTAGTGAATCTGCACCGTATTCATCGATAACATCCATCGGATCTATTCCGTTGCCTAATGATTTACTCATTTTTCTTCCATCACTAGCTCTTATAAGTCCGTGGATTAAACAATCTTTAAATGGCCTTTGGTTTGTGAATTCTAGTCCTTGGAATACCATTCTATTTACCCAGAAAGGTATAATATCATAACCTGTTACTAATACGTTATTTGGATAATATCTTTTTAACATTTCGGTATTTTCTGGCCAGCCCATTGTACTGAAAGGCCAAAGCGCGGATGAAAACCAAGTGTCTAGTACGTCTTCATCTTGTACCCACCCTTCTTCTTTTGGGGCTTCTTTGCCAACGTATACTTCTTTATCTTTATACCATGCGGGTATTCTATGACCCCACCAAAGTTGTCTTGAAATACACCAATCATAAGTAATTTCCATCCAGTGTCTCATTGTTTTTTCATAACGTTCTGGAACAAAGTTTACTTTTTCTTCTTTGTTATTTTGTACTTCTAAAACTCTATCAGCAAGTGGACGCATTTTAACAAACCATTGTTTTGAAAGATATGGTTCTACTATAGCATCACTTCTTTCTGAGTGACCTACTGAATGGGTAATTTCTTCGATATCTATTAGCAAATCTTGATTTTTTAAATCTTCTACTAATTGTTTTCGGCATTCAAATCTATTTAGTCCATCATATTTATCACATTTTTCATTCATGGTTGCATCTTTATGCATGATGATGATTTTTTCTAGATTATGTCTTTCTCCAACTTCGAAGTCATTTGGATCGTGGGCTGGAGTTATTTTTACAACGCCTGTTCCTTTTTCCATATCAGCATGTTCATCAGCAATGATTGGTATTTTTTTATTTAATACTGGTAAAATAGCGTTTTTACCGATATATTTTTGGTATCTTTCATCTTTTGGATTTACTGCCACTGCTGTATCTCCAAATAGAGTTTCTGGTCTGGTTGTGGCAACATCTAAGTATTCGTCTGTACCGTCTATAAAGTATTTCAAATGATAGAAAGCTCCTTTTTCATCTTTATATATTACTTCTTCATTTGAAAGGGCTGTCATTTGGACTGGATCCCAGTTTATTATTCTTTCTCCTCTATATATTAGGCCTTTATTGTATAATTCTACAAAAACATGTTTTACGGCGTCTGAAAGTCCTTCATCTAGAGTAAATCTTTCTTTGGAATAATCTAAAGCAAGTCCTAATTTAGCCCATTGATTATGGATATTTTCGGCATATTCTTCTTTCCATGACCATGCTGCTTTAGTCCACTCTTCTCTATCCATTTCTCTAGGATTTATTCCTTGCTCTCTTAATCTTTTATCTACTTTAGATTGTGTGGCAATTCCTGCGTGGTCCATTCCTGGAAGCCACAAGGCATCATATCCCATCATTTTTTTAAATCTGATCATGATATCTTGTAAAGTTGTATCCCAAGCATGTCCTAGATGGAGTTTACCTGTTACATTTGGAGGTGGGATTACGATTGCGTATGGTTTTAATGTGGTATCACCGCTTTCGAAATATCCTTTATTTTTCCAATTTTCGTATTTACCGTTTTCTACTTCGTTATGGTTATATTTTTTATCTAACATTTTTATCAATCCTTTCTTCTATATACTTTTCTGCCATATCAAAATATGGTTTAAATAATTCCTTATTTTTAATCAATTCAAAATATCTAGAAATAAGTTTACGATTGTGTAAATATTCAAAAGAATATTTATAATTTAAATCAAATATAAATGCTAAATGAAGTAAAATTAAATCATTTCCATTTTTAGCATCTATTCTCTTAATTGATTTTTTATTTTCAAAATCAGACTTTACTTTATCAGAAATAAGTTGTGCCTCTTCATGTTCTTCTATAAATCCTTCACTAAGTAAATAAAATAAATCTAATTTATCAGCATCTCTAATTACTTTGCATAAGGTTTTATTATGTTCACTTAAATTGTCTGGAATGTCATATTTGTTGTGATATTTTATTGCATCATAAATTTCATCATAATCTTCTTCTTTATTCCAAAACTTTTTAATGTCTCCGTTTTCAAACAATAATTTGACAGCCATATCAGCATGGTCAATAGAAGCTAAATCATTATATGTGTGATAGTCTAGAGAAATCAATCATATGTCACACTTTTTATAAAATTAAAGATATTTTAT
>CAMYRF010000035.1 GCA_947296775.1 uncultured Mycoplasmatota bacterium | reverse complement strand
GACTGCTACAGGTAGTGGTTCTTGTTCTGTTAAAGTTAGTACGTATGATGTTTCTGATTCAAGTTATAATCCAGTAGGTGGAAGTAGTAGTGCTAATTTTACAATTACATCTTCGAATAATTCGTCAAGTAGTTCATCAAACAGCTCTTCAAGTTCTTCTAAGAAAAATAATACTACTACAAATAATCAGTCTAGTTCTAAATCTTCCGATAATACATTAAAATCTTTATCAGTAGAGGGACAAACTCTTGATTTTAATAAAGATACAACAACTTATAATTTATCGGTAGGTAATGATGTGAAAAAAATAAAAATAAATGCTACTGCTAATGACTCTAAAGCAACAGTAACTGGAACAGGGGAAAAAGATGTTAAAGAAGGCGACAATAAATTTGATGTTGTTGTTACTGCTGAAAATGGTGATAAAAAAACATATACAATAAATGTAAATGTTGATGCAGCGCCAATTACGGTTACAATTGGTGGTAAAAAATATACTTTAGTGAAAAAGACTGAAGAACTTCCTGAACTTGTTATTGAACATGAAGATTTAACTTTAAATTTTGATGGCCAAGAAATTCCGGCTTATAGAATTGATAAAATTAATTATGTTTTAGTTGGACTTCGTGATGAAGATGGCAATATAAAATTATATAAATATGATTCATATAAAGACGGTAAAAAACCTGATAAATATACTTTGTTTAGACAACTTACATTACCACAAATGTTTGTAGCTTATTTAAGTTTTCCTGAAAAATTAATACCAGATGGTTATAAAAAATATAAGGAAGAGATAAATGGTGAAAAGGTAGATGTATATAAATTATCTAAAGATTCTGACTACGCATTATTCTATGGAGTAAATATTGAAACTGGTGAAAAAAACATCTATAAGTATGATAGCAAAGAAAAAACTTTTCAAATTTATGATAGAGAAGAATTAGAAACATTAGAAAAACAAATTCAAGAATTTAAGTATGTAATTGCAGGATTAATTGGTTTTAGTGCATTACTTTTAATTATTATTGTAATTAGAATCGCAACTAGAAAAGGTAGATTTCGTAAGAAAATTCAAAAACTTCAAAATCAAAAAATGGCTCAACTTTAATTTGAGTCATTTTTTTAATTCATTATTTGATTATAAACATCTTCGACATTTACTAATTCTTGTTTACCACTATATGCTGGTTTTAAATGTAAATGAAAGTGCTTAACTTCTTGAAGTAATCCATTATTTTGAACTAATGTTAATCCTTCTGAACCTAATTTTTCTTTAAATAAGTTATCCATTTTTCTAGCTACTTCTAAAATATGCATTAATGTATCATTATCAATATCAAATAAATCTTGATAATGTTTTTTTGGGACCACTAAAGCGTGCCCGTTAACATCTGGATTAACATCTAAAAATACTTTTACAACATCATCTTCATATAATGTGTATGATGGAATTTCACCATTCATTATTTTACAAAAAATACAATCCATTTTTATCACCCATAATTATTATAACACAAAATTAAAAAAGAGTTTAAACTCTTTTACGTGAATATCTGCGGAATATTCTAACATATTATGGAAAAGTTTTGTCATTTTTATTCAAATTTGTATAAAAAAATAGATAAAAGTGTTAAAATAATAGTTGGTGATATAAATGACAAACTTAAAAATTAAAAATTTAACTGTTACAGTAAATAATAAAGAAATTTTAAAAGATTTTAATTTAGAAATTAGGCCTGGTGAAATTCATGTTATTATGGGACCTAATGGAACAGGTAAATCTACTTTAACTAAGATTATTATGGGAGATCCTAATTATAAAATTGTTAAAGGTGAAATTTATTATGGTGATACTTTAATTAATGATTTAGCTGTATATGAAAGGGCTAGATTGGGTATTTTTCTTGGAATGCAGATGCCAATGGAAATTGAAGGTGTTAGTAATGCAGACTTTTTAAGAACGGCTTTAAGAAGTAAAAATGAAAATTTTAAATTATATAGTTTTATTAAAGAACTTGATAAAACTGTCACAGATTTAAAAATGGGTAAAGATATGATTCACAGGGGAATTAATGAAGGGTTTTCTGGCGGCGAAAGAAAGAAAAATGAAATTTTACAAATGCATATTTTAAAGCCTTCATTTGTTATGCTTGATGAAATTGATTCAGGATTAGATGTTGATAGTTTAAAAATTGTTGGTGAAAGTGTGATGGATTATTTTAATGAAGAAAAACCAGCTATTTTATTAGTTACTCATTATCAAAGATTACTTGATTATATTAAACCTGATTTTGTTCATGTTATGGCTGATGGTAAGATTATTAAAAGCGCAGATGCTTCTTTGGTTAAGGTTATTGAGGAAGAAGGATTTGATAAAATTAAAAAATCTAGTACTAGTGTTATAAAGGAAAATGAATAATATGAATAAGATAATAATAGTGAATGATGAAATTACTGAAAAAGATTTGGATAATTCTATTAGTGTTACATATAGTGGAAATGAATTTCTTTCAGAAATAAAAATTGATATTTTATCTGATACTGATTTAACAATTAATTATATTAGTACTGAGGAAACTAAATTACATTTATGTTTTAATATTTTAGAAGGTGTTAAATGTAATTTGTTTGAAATTAAAAATGGTTTAAAATATAAACTTGGTTATATATATAATCTTGATAAAGATAGTAAAATTAATATTTGTAAAATAAATGATATTAATATAATTAAAGAACAACTTATTTTTAATTTAAATGGTGAGTTTGCTGAAACTAATTATTTACTTAAAACTATTTCTGATAAAAAAGAAAAATATGATTTAATGGTTTATCATAACGCTAGTAAAACAATTAGTAATATTATTAATAATGGGGTTAATGTTTTAGATGGTAAACTTTCATTTGTAGTTTCTGGTTTTGTTCCTAATGGTAAAGTTGACTGCGTGCTTGATCAAAAAAATAGAATTATTAATTTAACTAATAAAAAATGTGAAATTAAGCCCAATTTATTTATTGATGAAAATGACGTTATTGCTAATCATAGTGCACATATAGGTAAGTGTAATGAAGAAGAAATGTTTTATTTAATGAGTAGAGGTATTGAGCCAAAAGAAGCTGAGAACCTTATTATTAGAGGTTTCTTATTAAATGGTTTAAAGCAGGGTCAAAATGAAATGGAAAACATAATTAATAAATATTGGAGGTGAAAAATATGAATACTGAAGATTTTGATATTGTTCAAAGTGGTGTCATTTATTTTGATAATGGTGCTACGACTTTAAAGCCTAGGGTACTAAGTGAAGCTATTAGTGATTATTATAATCATTATAGTTCAAATGCACATAGAGGTGATTATGAACTTAGTATTAAGGCGAGCTATGAATATGAAAATACTAGAGAACTTGTTCGTGATTTAATTAATGCTAAAGGAACGAATCAAATTTCTTTTACTAGTGGAACAACTGATTCTATTAATAAAATTGTTTTTGGTTTTTTTAGACATTATTTAAAAAAGGACGATGAGGTTTTAATTACTAAGAGCGAACATGCTTCTAATGTTTTACCTTGGTTTGAACTTGCAGATGAAACTTTTATAAAGGTTAATTATATTGATCTTGATGATAATCATAAAGTTACTTTAGATAATGTTAAGAAAGCGATTACAGCTAACACTAAAGTTATTTCGCTGGCACATGTAAGTAATGTGGTGGGTGATGTAAGACCGATTAAAGAAATAACTGAATATGCTCATAGTAAAGGTATTTTAGTTTTATGTGATGGTGCTCAAAGTGTGCCACATATGAAAGTTGATGTCCAAGATTTAGATGTTGATTTTTTAGCTTTTTCAGCGCACAAAATGTGTGGTCCTACTGGTGTTGGCGTAATTTATGTTAAAGAAAATTATTTAGAAAATATTAAACCAATTGTTTTTGGCGGTGGTATGAATGCTGAATTTAGTAATGATGGAGCTAGAAGATATAAATCTATGCCAGATTTATTAGAAGCTGGAACTCCTAATATTGCTGGTGTTATTGGATTTGGTTATGTTATTAAATATTTAAATCAAATTGGTTTAGAAAAGATTCATGAATATGAATTGGAATTAAGAAATTATTTAGTTAAGAGATTAAAAGAAATTTCTGAAATAGAAATTTATAATGAAAATAGTGAAAGTGGTATTGTTACAATTAATTATAAAGATATTTTTCCGCAAGATTTATCAATTTATTTAGATAAATATAATATTTGTACTAGAGCTGGTAGTCACTGCGCGAAAATATTAAAAGATGAATTAAAAATTAAAAACACTTGTAGAATTAGTTTGTATTTTTATAACACTAAAGAAGAAATTGATAAATTAATAGAGGTACTTAAAAATCCTAATATTAAAACTGATATTTTTTAAAGTTGTGTAAACAAGGTATATCTAATGATATAATCTTGTTTTTTTCATGACTTTTTTGATATAGTTTAAATAAAATAGTAGGAGAGAGAAAACATGAGGATATCAGCAAAGAAAAAGAGAAACATTATTATAGGAAGTTTATGTGAGTAGTATTATTAATGGCAGTAGGATATGCAGCTTTTAGTAGCATCCTAAATATTAAAGGAACATCAAGTATCTCAAGTAATTGAAATATACTAATTACAAATGGTACTCAATGTGGTAATTTTCAACTTCATTACCAAAAAGGAAGAATAAATTTTCTTCTTTTTGTTTGCTAATAGAAAAACATTTTTCCTGACTTTTAAGTGTTATTATTTGTTATATGTAATGTTGCCAAATGAATTATACTTTAAAAATAAAGGGAAAAACTAATTCTTTTACTTTAAAAAAAAGAAAAAATGCGTTATAATATTTAGTAATTAGAAAGTATTTTTGGTGGTAACAATGGAAAGAAAAGATGTTGACTTAAATAAAGCAACTCCGATGATGAGACAATATTTAGAAATAAAAAATGCGAATGAAGATTTGATAATCTTTTTTAGACTAGGCGACTTTTATGAAATGTTTTTTGATGATGCAATATTGCTTAGTAAGGAACTTGAGCTTACTTTAACGGGCAAATCTGCAGGATTAGATGAAAGAGTTCCTATGTGTGGAATTCCTCATCATGCAGCTAGTGGCTATATTGATAAATTAGTTGAAAAAGGTTATAAAGTTGGTATTTGTGAACAAATGGAAGATCCTAGAAGTGTTAAAGGTCTTGTTAAAAGAGATATTGTCCAAATTATTAGTTCGGGTACTGTTATGGGCGGAGATACTTTAAAATCTGATGATTTTAATTTTATTGCCAATATTGTTGATTTTAAACATGCTTATGGGGTTAGTTATGCCGATGCATCTACTGGCGAAATTTATGTTTTGCTTGTACCACATAATCCATCTAAAGTTGTTAGTGAAGTTATTAATTTAGGGGCGAAAGAAGTTGTTATTACTGAAAAAGTTGATAAAGTTATTTATTCTATGCTTAAAAACCAATTTCATCTTCCTGTTACAATTACTGATAATATAAGTGATGATTATAAAAAAACTTATGAGCATTTAACTGATCAAAGATATATAGAAACGGTTAAACATTTAGTAACTTATATTGCAGGAAATCAAAAACGTAGTTTGGATCATCTTCAACCTGCGATGGTTAGAGAAAATAAAAGTTATTTAAAAATGGATGTTCATACTAAAAGAAATCTTGAACTTACAGAAACATTAAGACTTAAACAAAGAAATTATTCTTTAATTTGGTTACTTGATAAAACTAAAACTGCGATGGGAGCAAGACTTCTTAAAAACTTTATTTTAAATCCTTTAATTGATAGAGAGTCAATTGAAAATCGATATAATTGTGTTGATACATTACTTAAAGAATTTATTTTAAAAAGTGATTTAGAAGAGTTATTAAACGAAGTTTATGATTTAGAAAGATTAAGTGGTAAAGTGGCATTTGGTAATGCTAATGCTAGAGATATGTTGCAACTTAAAAATTCTATTAAGGTGCTTCCTAGCATTAAAGAGATTTTAGAAAAAATTAATTTTCATAAATCATTAGAAACTTTAGATAATTTGTATGAACTTTTAGAAAACAGTATATATGAAAATCCGCCTATTAGTGTTAAGGAAGGTTATTTAATTAAAGAAGGTTATAGCGTTGAACTTGATGAACTTAAAAACTTGCGTAAAGGTGGTAAGGACTTTGTTGCTAGATTTGAACAAGAAGAAAGAGAAAAGACTGGCATTAAGAACTTAAAGGTTGGTTATAATAGGGTCTTTGGTTATTATATTGAGGTTAGTAAAGGTAATTTAGATTTAGTTAAAGATGAGTATGGTTATCAAAGAAAACAAACTTTAGCCAATGCTGAAAGATATATAAGTCCAGTTTTAAAAGAAAAAGAAGCTTTAATTTTAAATGCAGAAGAAAAAATTACAGAACTTGAATATAGCTTGTTTAATGAAGTTCGTGATGAGGTTAAAAAATATATTCCAAAACTTCAAGAAATTGCGAAAGTAATTAGTGAGGCGGATGTTATGCAATCTTTTGCAACTGTAAGTGAGGAAAACAATTATGTTAGACCTATTTTAACTGAAAATGAGCTTTATATTAAAGATTCAAGACATCCTGTAGTTGAAAAAGTTATTGATGGAGAATTTGTATCTAATGATATTATGATGGATAAAAACACTAATATTTTATTAATTACAGGTCCTAATATGGCTGGTAAATCTACTTATATGCGTCAAATGGCAATAATTGCGATTATGGCACAAATTGGATGCTTTATTCCTGCTAGCGAAGCTAAAATGCCAATATTTGATTCTATATTTACTAGAATAGGTGCTTCAGACGATTTAGTTAGTGGGGAATCAACATTTATGGTTGAGATGATGGAAGCTAATAATGCGATTAGTAATGCAACTGATAAGAGTTTAATTTTATTTGATGAACTTGGTCGTGGTACAGCTACTTTTGATGGTATGGCTTTGGCTCAATCTATTATTGAGTATATTCATAGTCATATCAAAGGTAAAACTTTCTTTTCAACGCATTATCACGAACTTACTGATTTAGAAGATAATTTATCTGGATTAAAAAATATTCATGTAAGTGCTTATGAAGAAGCTGGTAAAATTACTTTTCTTCATAAAATTAAAGAGGGCAGTGTAGATAAAAGTTATGGTATTCATGTTGCTAAATTAGCAAATTTACCTGATGAACTTATAAGAAGGGCCTCAGATATTTTAAAAGTATATGAGGGGAATGAAGCTAGAAGGGATATTAAAATTCAAGAAGCTTTACCCATTGATGATTTAATTCCTAAGACTTCAAAGGTAGAAGAGGAACTTGAAAAGATTGATCCTTTAGAAGTTACTCCGCTTGACGCTTTAAATATTTTATATAAACTTAAAAATATAAAATAACTCAGATTTTATTTTCTGAGTTTTTGATTGTTTAAATTATTGATTTTATTTATTAATGATTCTTTTATAATTTTATCTTCTAATTTATTTATAGGAAAAAATTACTTTCAGCGTGATTTATAGAAGTACCGCAGTGATAAATAACATCTAACTTCTTACTATTTTCGATAAAAAATATATTGGTTAAATCTGCTTATGAATGATAGACTATCTACCGAAAAAGTTACCTTGTTTTTTTTTTTTTTTGATATAATGTATATGGTATAATAGAATAATAAAACTAATGTTGCCAAATGAATAATATAGGGTTATAATATGTATAAGAATAAGGAAAATATTAATAATAATTTCAGGTGAAATAGA